>NZ_VOYC01000039.1:0-3914 GCF_013420425.1 Acinetobacter sp. YH01007
GACCACACTTGATTACTGCGCTGAATAGCCAACCCTTTGAGCAGATATGGATATTTACGGTGAGCTTGATTAGCCTGGCTTAAATTTGGTTTGCAATATAACGCCTGAATACCCATTTTCTTCATTAGAGTACGTGTATGACGTCGTCCTATATGATGCCCTTGACGATTCAACAAATCACGCATCATACGACTGCCTGCAAAAGGATATTGCATATGTAATTCATCAATACATCGCATCAGCTTCAGATCTGATGAGCTAACAGGTTTTGGGCGATAATAATAACAACCACGAGAGACTTTCAGTAACTTAGCTTGTTTAGATACTGAAATCTGAAGTGAGTGATCGATTAACTTTTG
This sequence comes from Acinetobacter sp. YH01007, assembly GCF_013420425.1. Taxonomy (NCBI): domain Bacteria; kingdom Pseudomonadati; phylum Pseudomonadota; class Gammaproteobacteria; order Moraxellales; family Moraxellaceae; genus Acinetobacter; species Acinetobacter sp. YH01007. Next base: position 360 of record NZ_VOYC01000039.1, read on the forward strand.
TGGTTGAAGCGGCCCAGTTTCTTCAACACACCTTCTAAAAAATCAATTTCTAATGCCTGCTCACCGATTTTTGCATGTAACTTTTTAAGATCAATGGGAGGTTCTGATGGAGCTTTTGATTGATCGAAAGCTTGTGAGGAAGCTGAGATCAATTGATTTTTCCAGTCAATAATTTGGTTTTGATGAACATCAAACTCAGAACTCAATTCAGCAAGTGTTTTTTCTGCTTTGATCGCAGCAAGTGCTACCTTAGCCTTAAAGTCGTTTGAATGATTTCTTCTTGGTCTACGTGCCATAAAATACTCCATATATTGATGTTTATAACATCATTTGAGGAGCAGAGTATCACTTATAGGAGTTGTTCAAATTTCCGGATCCATCTCTAAGTGAGGAGGAAATGACTCTTACTATTCAGATGTTGTTTCAAGCTTTTTTTGATTGATAGAGTTTTATGTATTAAACTCTATATTGAAAGTAAATATATTGTAAAAATAGTATGTTATTTACTAATTGATTAAATTATTTACACTTATTCTGTATAATGCTCTATGAATTCATTACTTATTTTTTTAAATTAAAAATCATATGCAAAGCTTAAATGATGAAGAGTGTCGCCAAGTTGAAAGTGTAAAACAGCTTTTACAAAAAAATTTTAAAGATAAGCTTTATGCTATTTATTTATATGGTTCGTATGTTGATGGTGGTTTAAAACATAAAAGTGATCTTGATATTTTAGTTATTATTGAACGTGAAATTACCGATCAGGAAAGAAAACAATTAGCGCAGAATTTTCTAAATATATCTGTTCCGATTGGTCATGCTACAGCGCGTGCCTTAGAAATTACGATATTAGAAAAAGGGAGTATTACCAATAAAAATCATCCATATACATATCAGCTACAATATGGCGAGTGGTTGAGAGAAGAATTACTCAAAGGTGAATTACTTTATAGTCAATCTGATCCAGATATTAGTATTTTACTTAAAACTGCCCAATTACATAACATTACTATCTTTGGACCTGATATTTGCGATTGGTTAAATCCAATTAGCTATGAACAATTAATATTTGCCATGCAAAAAACTTATCCACAAATTATTGCTCATTGGAAAGACGATCAGGATGAATGTAATCAAATTTTAGCGCTATGCCGTATAGCTTATACATTAGATCATAAAACAATAGTTGCCAAGGATGTTGCTGCGACATGGTTTTTAGAATTCTTAAGTCAGATAGATCAAGACATTTTGCAACTCATAATAGATGAATATATTGGGCAAGGTCATGAGCAATGTTGGTTAGTTTTACATGATCAGCTTGCTAAAATTGTTAAAGAATTACAGCATAAAATTGAACCACTACTTTTTAACTGATGTGGAAGTAATGGATATGCTTCTTAGATTATTACCTCACTATATCTCTAAATACCGAAGAGACTTGATATTGCAAAGGGGGGCGTGGTTGGAGTTGCATGAAGATTTTAAATAAAAGCGGAGGAACTAGGGTAAAAGTTGCCAAAAAGTTTCTTCTGAAATGACTTTTATATTATGACGTTTAAGCAAAGCGGAGGTAACTCCATTGCCATAGATCTTATTCCCATTAAATTGACCATCGTAAATCATTGAACTACCACATGAAGGGCTATTTTCTTTAAGCACTACCAGAGTAGCTTTTAATAATTGAACTTTTTTTAAAGTTCTATATGCCCCTTCAATATAGATTGAAGTCACATCCTTTCCTGATTTTTCAATTACACAGGCTTTTCCATCTAAGACATCATCGCCATTACCTCCCGAAATCTCGGCAGGTTCGCGTGGTGTTGATAAACCGCCAAGAATCTCTGGACATACCATAGTAGCTTTTCCATCTTTGACTAATTTTTCGATTTTTTCGTTTAAGCTATGCGTCCCGTTATAACGTACCTTTAAGCCAGCCAGACAAGAACTTACTAAAATCATATTTCCTCTATGAAAAAGATATGTATCGATTTGCTATTTAGCCAGTACCTATTATTTTTTAAAATTAATAGGTTAGTGCTATGGATAAAACAAGAATTTAAATATGATCAATGCAAAGTGAGTTATTTTTTTTCTAACCCACAAAGCTTATAGATTAGTTTGATCCTTTTTGTTTAGAAAATTTATCAACAGTGATGTGTGCTGAATTAGCAGGAGACTTTCACTTGGGAGATTCTAGGCAGCTAACCGATAAAAGTCTTCTGCCATTTGATTTGGTGTCTTAAAATCCAAGCCTTTTTGAATTCTTCGCTGATTATAAAATAACTCTATATATTTTGTAATATCCGCTTTGGCTTCTTCCCTTGTTTTGTAGTTGCGATGATGGACTAGTTCATTTTTGAGTATGCCCCAGAAACTCTCTATCGGTGCATTATCAAAGCAGTCGCCTTTTTTGCTCATTGAACCCTGAAAATCAAATTTCTCAAGTAAGTTTCGATATTCATTACTGCAATATTGGCTGCCTCTATCTGAATGTACAATGAGATCTTTAGCAGGTTTCTGATTGCGAATAGCCATATTCAATGCATCACAAACAAGCTTGGCTGTCATGCGCTCATTTAAGCTATAGCCAACAACCTGTTTCGTGTAAAGATCTTTGACAGCTGCCAAGTACAACCAGCCCTCAGCCGTCCAAATGTAGGTAATGTCACTCGACCACGCAAGATTAGGCTTCGTCATTGAAAACTGTTGCTTGAGTAAATTGTCATAAATAGAACGGTTGTGATCACTGTTCGTGGTTCTTTTGAAACGCTTATGGCGCTTACAATACAACTGATTTGATTTTTTTATTTGGCGCACAGCATACGTACTTATTTTGATACCTTGCGCTTGTAAATGCTTGGTTAATCGAACATAGCCATAGCTTTGTTTGGTTTCTTCATGGGCTATTTTGACCAAAATTGTCTGCTGATTTCGCTGAATTGATCTTTTACTCATGCCTCGCTTTAGCCAATCATAAAAGCGAGAAACGGATACACGAAGTAATCGAGCCATTAAAATAATCGGAAATAAGTGGCTTTGCGATTTCATATAGGCGTACCTCACTGACTTTCTTTGGCAAAGTACGCTGCTGCCTTTTTTAAAAATTCACGTTCCATTTCAGCTGTTTTGAGCTGTTGTTTAAGCTTCTTATTTTCTTCGAGTAAGGCGTTTAGATCGGGCGAATACTGTTTTGTGCCTGCTAAAGTTCCAGCCTTTGCTTTGTTATTCCAGTTCGAAAGGGTTTGCATTGAAATGCCAAGTTGTCTAGCGGATTCCGATACATTACCTTGGTTCTCTTCAATGGCTTTTATGGCTTCAGCTTTAAATTCTGCGGTGTAAGTCTTCTGTTTCTTGCTCATGGTAAACTCCTAATGAGTATGTATAGTTTACCAAGTTAAACCCTCCTGTTTTTTAAGCACACATCAATAGAGTGGGAGTGACGGGCACTGGCTGGCAATGTCTAGCAACGGCAGGCATTTCGGCTGAGGGTAAAAGAACTTTCCGCTAAGCGATAGACTGTATGTAAACACAGTATTGCAAGGACGCGGAACATGC
>NZ_VOYC01000040.1:0-3714 GCF_013420425.1 Acinetobacter sp. YH01007
GGTGACAACGTTGAAATGTCAGTAGAATTAATCCACCCAATCGCAATGGACCCAGGTCTACGTTTTGCGATCCGTGAAGGTGGTCGTACTGTAGGTGCTGGTGTTGTTGCTAAAGTAACAGCATAATCACTTTATAGTGTGAAAAAGCGCTCCATTTGGGGCGCTTTTTTTATGGCTGTATTTTGTGTGCTAGTTTCCAGGTGGATGAAAGCTTGTCCTACTGTATTGATGGATGAAATAGCTGTTCTTTAAACCTTGAATCAATCTAAAACCATTTTATGAACATTCTTTTGCTGCGGTTTAGTTGCCTTTTTTTCTCTTACATCATAAAAATAATTTTGCTGTCTAATTATTCTTGCTCTTACGTCATAAAAAATCATCGTCTATTTTTTTACTCTTGCGTCGTAAAAATAATTTCATTGTCTATTTTTTACTCTTGCGTCACAAAAAATAATTTCACTTATCATTATTTTTTATTCCTCATGTCCTGAACTGACAACTCACTGTCCTTAACTGCACTTAAATACCGCACAGAAAACCGTAATATGAACTCATACCGAAAAATAAAAAATATAGCGGGTTACAGGAAATGAATGACTTCATTGTTGTAACCTCAGGAGTGAGCAACATGAATGCTAAAGTGAGTATTAGTGAACGTGCAGGGGCGAGTTTTCCTGTCCGTCGAATGAATTTCAACTTTGATGCTGTACCTGAATATTGGATGAATGGTAATGCAGGTCTAACGCATTTTATGACTGCATTATCTGCGTTATTTCCCGCAGGTGAGAAGTTCTTTATAGACAGTGTGCGTGCTGTGCGTTATCACCCAATGCTGAAAGACAATGCAGATTTACAGAAAGAAATCAGTGCATTTATTGGACAAGAAGCCATGCACACGCATGAGCATGTCGGTTTTAATGCCTCTGCACAGAAATTTGGGCATGATGTTGATACTTTGGATTGTTATACAGATACTGTGATTCAAACTACACGCAAATTTATGGCAAAGTTGGCTAAACCGATTGGCATTACACAGAAAATGGTAGATTTAACTGCGACCACTGCGCTAGAACATTTCACAGCTACGATTGCCTCACAATTATTGACCAATTCACATATTCAAGAATTGATGACCGATGACACCATGAAAACTATGTGGTTGTGGCATGCGATTGAAGAAAACGAACATAAAGCTGTTGCGTATGATGTATTTGAAGGTGTGTTTGGCAAAGGTCTGAAAGCCTATGCACTACGTACAAGTTCTTTGGTTATTTCGATGCTGACTTTATTTTTTGTACAAAACTATTTTTTGTGGCGTTTACTAAAACAAGACAAGCAGTTGAATTTGGAAAATTTACGCATGATTTATCGTTATGCCTATAGTCCATCTAAAGGGATTATTACAGGCATGGGCAAAGAAATGTTGTTCTATTTCAAACCGAATTTTCATCCTAACGATTTTGATACCACAACATTATTAAATACTTGGAAAGCTAAATTAGGCTTTTAAACTTTTCCTTTTGGTCAGGCAACGTAAGTTGCCTTTTTTTTTGCTCGATTTTTTTGTCGTGAAATCTATAATGCCTACATCTTAGAACAGCACAAGATCATTTCTTATGATTCGTTTAATGCAAGCCCATGATGTCGCCGATGTGGTTGCGATTGAAAATTTGGTACAAAGTCATCCGTGGAGTGCCAAACAATTTGCCGAAGCGGTAGAGAGTTATCACAGTACCGTGATTGAACATGCAGGGAGAGTGGTGGGTTTTTGTATTTTGCAACCTGTGTTGGATGAAGCAAATTTGTTGTTGATGGCGGTGCATCCAAGTCAGCAAGGCAAAGGTTTAGGTTATCAACTGCTAGAACATTCTATTGCAGGTTTGAAAAACCAACCTGTGCAGATTTTTTTAGAAGTACGTGAAAGTAATTTAGCTGCGATAGCCCTGTATGAAAAGTCAGGTTTTCATCAAATTGATTTACGTAAAAATTATTATCCTAAAACGGATGGCACACGGGAGCATGCCATTATTATGGTGAAATCTTGTAGCGATGATTTTGCCAGTTTGTTTAAGTGAATCTGATCGATGCAAAAATCAGTATTGCATCATTACATTTTTATTTGATGATGGAGTTATTCCAGCCTAAGGGCAGCGTGGTCATTAAGGAGTTTCCCAATTGCTGCACCTCATCGGTATTTAGGCTGCGGTTAATGCGTCGCCATTGACCATCAAGCAGTAGCTCAAGGGGCACATATTGCGATTTATAGTTCATTTTATTGGAATGTGGTACCCAATAACCTAAGTAAACATATTGCAGTCCCAAATGCTGTGCCTGTTCAATTTGTTTTAATACCGCAAATGTTCCGAGTGAGCGACGACTTTCGTCTGGGTCAAAAAAGGTATAGACCGCAGAAATACCATCATCTAAATAATCACAGGTCGATACTGCAATTAAGCGATCATCTTGCCAAACCTCTAAAAAGAAGCTGCTGGTACAACTGTGGATTAGGAATTTTTCAAATTGGTCACGGCTGGCAGGGAACATATCGCCATCGGCATGTCGTTCATTGATATAGCGTTCATACAGCGCATAATGCAAATCACCTGCATCTTGTGGCTTGGTGATTTTGATCTGTAAATCGTGATTGCGTTTCCAAGCTTTCTTTTGCGTGCTGTTCATTTTAAATTCAGCGACAGGAATACGTGAAGAAAGGCATTGGCGGCACAAATGGCATTCAGGACGATAGACAAAATCGCCACTGCGACGAAAACCGACCCGAGAGAGTTCAGACAAAGTCAGCACATCAATTTTATGTGCAGGATCTAAAAAAACCATCCGCGCAGATTTTTCAGGTAAATAGCTGCAATCATGCGGCGGAGTAATGTAATACTGCAAATCATTTAGCAGGGATTTTGGGTGATATGAATTCATTGTCAAGATCCCTCTCTGTTATTGTCATTCAAGTAGGCGCGCATACTGCGCTATTGTTTTACTTGAAAATACACTGTCCTGATATTTTTTCCAATTGATTGCAGGTTGTTTTACAACATCTTGTAACGATTTAAGATAGTCTTGGCGAGAAAGTGTACATGCTCCGAGACTGATTAAATGGTCATTGACCAATTGGCAGTCAATCCAAGGCAATTGTTGTTCTTGTCCGAGCAGCATCAAACTATAAAATGCCATTTTGGAGACATCGGTACGATGGCTAAACATGGACTCGCCAAAACAGCCTTTGCCAATACTGACTCCATATAAACCACCGACCAAACTATCTTGCTCCCAAACTTCTAAACTATAGCCATAACCTGCTGCAAAAAGCTGACAGTAACCTTGAATAATGTCATCAGAAATCCACGTTTCGTTGGCATAACTACGCGGCAAGGCACAATGGTGAATGACCTGCTCAAAGGCATGATTAATAGTGATCCGATAATCCATTTTTTTCATGTTGCGGACTAAGGATTTACTCGGGTGATAATCCTTCGGAAAAATCACACAACGCGGTTCTGGGCTCCACCAACAAATGGGCTCACCTTCTGAAAACCAAGGGAACAAACCATGCGTATAGGCTTCATATAAAGTGGTGAACCGTACCGGGTTTGTCGGAGACTTTTTTATTTAAGTTAGGCCACCTGACCTAACGGGTTAATCTTATCATAGTACATTGCTTCAAACTCAAAAGGCGATACATAACCCAGTGCACTGTGTACA
>NZ_VOYC01000041.1:0-3702 GCF_013420425.1 Acinetobacter sp. YH01007
AAAATCATTTGAATGATTTCTTCTTGGTCTACGTGCCATAAAATACTCCATATATTGATGTTTATAACATCATTTGAGGAGCAGAATATCACTTATAGGAGTTGTTCAAATTTACGGATCCATCTCTAAGAATTAAAGCGTGCCAATGAAATTCTACGCAAAGCAGCCGCTTTTTTCGCCCAGGCGGAGCTCGACCGCCCACACAAATAATGGTGGATTTTATCCATAACAATAAAAATCGATATGGTGTTGAAGCGATTTGTAGAATTTTACCGATTGCAGCTTCGACCTATTATCGGGCTTTAGATCTCGTTGATAACCCAGAACATCGAGCGAAACGTGCTCTGCATGATTTACATCATGCAGAGCAAATCAAACGTATTTGGAAAGAAAGTTTAGGTCGATATGGTGTACGTAAAGTTTGGCAAAAATTGAAACGTGAAGGCTATGTTATTGCACGTTGTACAGTTGCTCGATTGATGCAGAAGCTAGATATACAAGGTGTTTGGCGTGGTAAGAACAAACAAACTACCCGCAGCCGAGATGATCAAAAACGAGCAGATGATTTAGTGAAACGGAATTTTAGTGCTGATCGACCTGACCAATTATAGGTCAGTGACTTTACGTATATTCAAACCAATTCTGGCTGGGTCTACACCGCATTTATTATTGATGTGTTCTCGCGAGCAATTGTTGGATGGAAAGTATCAACACGGATGAATACAGATATGGTACTTGATGCACTGGAGCAAGCATTGCATGATCGAGGCATGCCAAAGAATGTGATTCATCATTCCGACAGAGGTATGCAATATCTTTCCATTCGCTATACTAATCGTTTAGAAGCAGCAAATTTACGAGCATCAGTCGGTACAACGGGTGATTCATACGATAATGCTCTGGCTGAAACGGTGAATGGCTTATACAAAACAGAGGTGATTGAATATTTAAAAGCAGATTGGCAAGGTTTAGCGGATGTACAACTTGCGACATTAAATTGGGTAGATTGGTTCAACAAAAAGCGTGTACACAGTGCACTGGGTTATGTATCGCCTTTTGAGTTTGAAGCAATGTACTATGATAAGATTAACCCGTTAGGTCAGGTGGCCTAACTTAAATAAAAAAGTCTCCGACAAACCCGGTACGGTTCAGCTTAACCTTAAAATGTAATCCGTATAACGCTGCGATCAGATCAGTTTGAAGATTGGGCACTTCGTCACTTGATGTGGTACTAATTACTGTACTTTGACTCAAGGTCAATAAAGCACCTATAACTTGTGATTGACCTGTGTATAAGGTAAATGGATATTCTTTTTGGGATAAATTATTTTCAATATGTTGGTTCATCCATATTTTCCTTTTCAAACATGTTCATCATTATGGACTATTTGATGAATATCAATTTTTTTCCAAGCTTTAGCCAATGTTAGCCAAGCCTTACTTTCTTTGGACCAAATACGACGGCATAATTCAGTCAGATCATTAAATTGTTGGTCTACTTCACTTGCAACGCCATATTCCCAATGTCCTTCGTAAACACGCTCTGTTAACTCACACATTTTTTCTGCGAGTTTATAATGTGTTTCAATTAGAGAATCTTCAGAAATATAGTCTTGTGAAAAGTGGCGAAGCGTTTCTTCAGACTGAGCAAGCAGTTCTTCCGTTTCCCATATCCATAGAGAAAAACAACGATCTGCGCTTAAACAATCAATAAATTGTTTAAAGTTTTCAAGTTTCGTCTTAAATGCAAGATTCGCTTTTATTAATGTTTCGATAGATATGAATCTCTCTTCAAAATAATGAGTGTCGATGTTTAAAGTATTTAAGTAATCTTTAGATTTACGGTCTAAGCCAATCGGTCTCATTTTCCCTCTCATTTTCTGTATATACGACACAGTTAATTGAAATTATTTATTTCACATCTATGGAAATGCTATTCAATTTGAATAGCCAATCTAAAGTAATAAACCATCACTTGTATTTTTAATCGTAAACTTCTCAACAAGTTTAATAAATTCCTCTTTAGGTGGGATAACACCATCAACTAACAAATTACGTTTCGTCAAAGCGACAAACAAAGCAATTGAATATGCTTGGCAGTTAATCGACTTTTGCGGGTTAAACTCAATATCAGTAAATGCATCATATGCAAGTGCTTGTTGCTTTAGGTCATCATTCAGATTGAGTGCATTCAAATAAATCCAGTCGTAAAAGGCTGTTTTAGGTTCAAGTTGCCAACGTGTGTCTCGATATTCAAAAGCAATCAAATTGCCTGAATTTTTAAGGCGCTCATCCTTTTTCGCATCTCGTGAACTCATATCCATAATGTCCTTATACGGACCACCTTCTGAAAATACTTTGGATGATTGAAAGATGCTCTCAACACTGATGTTTTTACCGCTCTTGGTTTTAAACATCAGATTGAAAGCGCTGAGTTGCGTTCCTAATTCAATTTCAGACTTGCTCGAAATCTCTAGAATCTTGGCTTCAGGATTCTGCGTACGATACGCTTCATGCAAGGATCGGATCGACTTTTGTTTTTGTGTGAAGTGCATTCCAGCAAACCATTCAAATTCAACATCGACAATATCTACAAGCGTAGCGCCGTCCAGTTTAGGTACAAATACTGGTCTTTTTGCCATGATGACTTCCTTATCTTTTCTCAAATACTGTTTTGTTAATACTGACCTTAAAGCCTAAACCATCTACCCATGATAAATTAGGATCTTCTTCAATCACATGAATCTCTTGAATAAATTCTTTGGGGATATTTCCTTGATAAAGAATTTCAGCCTGATTATCAAAGGTATAGGTTTCCAATGTCATTCCGATATTCGACTCAAACATATCTAAAAAAGCATGATGTGTCTTTCGTTCAGGAATACTTAAGTTTTTAACTTTAAAAGATGCAGCATTAAATTTATTAAATATCGCTTTATCCAAGTAATCATAATTGGTCAGATTAACTAAATTTAAATTTTTATTGCCCGTTAAAAGCTCAGGAGATATTTTTAATACAATCCAATCAGCTTTACCCGTTACTCTAGAATATTTGGCAAACATTTTAAAATTTGGATGACTAAAAGAAAGTGAAACAGAATCTGTTACACCATCCCAACGATTTTCATCATTATACTTATATTCTAAATGCTGCTCATCTAATGTTTTCTTTGTTAATAACCCCATTGTCAAAATCGACAATAAATTATCCTTATGTGTAAAGTGATAAATCGCATCTATCTTTTTCAATTTAGAGGGGTTAAATGACATTTGCTCAATAATCTTATTCCATTGCGCTTCATTCAGCTCTGAATTTGCATAGATACTTTTTTCCCAACTGTCGTATATACATTTCAGTTTTGGTAGCGATTTTTCACCTGTCAAATAATAACGAATATAGATAAACTCAACCAATCCTTTCGGCAGGGCATCTAACTTAATATCTAGTATTCGGCTAGATGTAGCTGGTATAGGTGGACAATTTTGGGGTGCTAATTGAGGAGTTTTACTCTCATTATCAACTCTTATAGAGTGTCTTTTCTTTAAACTTTCTTCAGAAGCAACTTTTGTTTTTAGGTAATCCCCCCTAAAAATAATTGAGTTTAAAAGTAGAAAATCGAATAACCTTGATTTAAGGAGATTTTCTATGAAAACATCTAAGTATTCAGACAGCTTGATCATGAGTATCTTGAAGCAAGCTGA
>NZ_VOYC01000042.1:0-3606 GCF_013420425.1 Acinetobacter sp. YH01007
TTCTTTATCCGACATAGACACCAACATATCAAACCGTCCGCTAACGAAATTGCAAAAGTGCATATTCTAAAAGCGGACATTTTTACTTTGGAGAAACCGGACATTTCTATTTTGGAGTTACATCTGTATTTCGTATAATATTGATTATGTTAAATAGGATATCTAAACACAGCACCCTACAATAATATCGTTGGTGCTGCACTTGACGGTTGCAATAATAAATTATCTTACCGTCAAGTGTATCCCAAGTAACATAACATAAGTTATGCGGAAATCAGACCGCTACTCGACTTGCGTATCAGTCAAACCTACGCAAGTCTGCGTGGCTATGATTTCAATATCTGGAAAATAGATACTCTATTAGTCTCAAATTTGGAACTAGAGTCCACCATTAGATAACGTGGACTCTTTTTTTGTTGTATTAAGAAGCATATTCAAGTAAGAATCTTTCAACATCTCGGATCATATTCTGTACATCGTTATCATTAAATTCCTCAATCTCCCCATGAGCAGCTTTATTTCTTATATGTGCCAAAGTTAAAACTTGCTTATGTTGAAGAGCACTATAGATATTAGCATTTTTTAATTCAGAATTAAGAGCATCAAGTTTTTTAGGTTTAGTAGTACCTTCTTGGCAAATATCAATTCCGTTATTTTTAGCTAATTCTTTAATTGCTGTTTCTAAAACTACACCAGCAGTGACAGCAGAAGCTACTTTATAACCTGAATCAAGGAAATGCTGTGCTTGATCCAACTCACTATCAAAAACCTCTGACTGAATTAGTTTTTTGATTGTGATTAGAAAACCATTTTTTAAATCATCTTCTGCCGCTCTTAAAATTGGAATCACGCGATTTAATATTGCTTTTCTTGTATCCCCCATTCCTGCTTTAAGATTTTTATCAAACTGAGACAAATAATGTGACTTTTCACCACAAGTAATGCTTAATATATTTTTAGATTTCATTTGCCATTCGATAAAAGCTGATTGTAATTCAGGATTATAACCAGATCCAGCGGCTTCACATTTTTGATAGATTGAATCACCTTCTTCTATTAGTGAAGAAAATCGATCTAGTATTTTTTGGGTCATATTTATTCTCAAGTATTAGGTCATTCTGAAGTCGCATAACTTCATTTTATGTTAAATAAGATATCTGAAGATAGCACCCTGCATCGAGCTATGCGGTATTGATAAATATTCAATAAAGTGGAACGTTTTTTTAAAGAACGTTCCACTCAAAGAGTGTGGGGTTCAGCGGACGCTTACCTTTCTCTTAAAGCCTCTTGCGCTTTATTAAATGGTTTTATTAGATAATCTAAGATCGTTTTCTCCCCTGTTTTAATATCGACTGTTGCAACCATGCCAGGAGTAATACTGAATTGTTTGCCTGCTTTATTCATCAATTTTCCTGAATCCGTTCGAATATACACTCGATAATAAAATTGATCTTGCTTAACTTCATCTCTCAAGGTGTCTGGAGAAATAATAGAAACTTTTCCTTTCAACCCACCATAAATAGAATAATCATACGCGGTGATCTTCACCAGTGCATCTTGCCCAGGATGAATAAAAGCAATATCTCGCGGTGAAATACGTGCCTCAACCAAAAGTTGTTCATCCAGCGGAACAATTGTCATCAACTTGCCATTTTGAGAAATCACTCCGCCAATTGCAGATTCATCAGGAAACTCCCAGCAACTGGTCATATACTGATAATGGATGCTGCAAACTCTCGTAGGGCATCACATGCGGTGCCGCTGTAACAGGCACAATGCTGGAAACCGTATTTGATTGCGGTAATGGCGCGAATCTTTGCTGCTCTTGCTGCAGTCGAACAGCTGGTTTTTCTTGCGTGGTTGCATGAATCCGCTGATTGGCGGTTTCATGCAACCACCGACCAATGTGGGCATTAGCAACATCAACATCCAACAATAAGCCTGAAGTCTTAAGGCTTGCTTTCAATTGCACAATAAAGCTTGATTTGAGATATCCATTAAAGCGTTCAACTTTGCCTTTGGTCTGTGCGCGGTAGGGTTTACATACGCGGGAGGCGAAAGCCATATTTCTTGGCACAATCGAGCAGTTTGGGGTTCCATTTGTGCTGCCCCTCCTGATAGGCATCCCGTTCAATCATGATCGTTTTAGCGTTATCAAACAGGATTTCCTGAGGTACGCCCCCAAAGAACTGAAATGCATTTTCCAGACCATCGATCCATGCATCCGTCCGTTCATGATCATAAAATTTCACGAAGGTTGCTCTGGAATAACCTAATGTGGCCACAAAGGCTTTCAAAGTCGTATGGTGACGTCGAATCGTGGTGAAATCAACCTGCATTTGTTGACCAGGTTGGGTTTCAAAACGAATGACGGGTTCTGATTTGGCAACGGGTTTTAATGTTGCAAGATATTCCCTCAATATCCTGATCTTTCCTGGATATCCAAACCCTAAAATCTGCTTATAGAGCACAACGGCAGGAATCCATTCAGGATGAGCTGCATTTACACGTTCAAGCAAATAGGGTTTATATGGATCAAGAATACTTATTCTAGGTTGTGTACGCCGATACTGAGGTGTGGTGTTTTGCCGTAAATATTTACGTACGGTATTCCTGGATACCCCAAGTTCACGACTAATGGCTTTAATGGATTTACCTTGTTGATGAAGAATTTGGATGGTCACTGCTTGCTCCAAAGTTAACATGTTGAGCAGTCCAAAAAGACCGCTATATTAACCAAGGGGGTCAGTTTTAAAATGCCGTTAGAGGGTTATTTTTACACTGCTGCTAACACTTGTTATATTTATGGGACAGCAGTGGCCTTAAGCTCCCATTTTTACTGTATTTTTTTGAAATTTCGTATAACCACCATTATGTTAAATGGTAGGGGATTCTAAGTACGAGATTAGAAAATTTAGTCTTTAAGAGGAGAAATTTGTTCTAGCTTATCTTCAGGATTATTTTCTCTAATATGTATAATTCGATCATAATTTTCTACTCCTCGTAAGTGAGGTGGTGCAAATGCTGGATACTTGTTGAAAAAGTGCATTTTAATATTTAGTGCATGGTCTAAAATAAAAGCGCATTCAATTCCATAGTACTTATCATTAATAAAAAAATTGTCTGTAGTTTCTATTAGTTCTTGGATAGCTAAATCCAATTTTTGAATTTTTTCATTAATATCTTTAGTTTTATCTTCTATCTTTTTGTCCATTGGTATCACCTATAGAATTAAGTTCCCCTAAAATTAACATAATACACCTTATACGAAATCGAAATGTTAGAACCCATTTAAAGTGTCTGTATTCTCACCAATAAAAATGTCTAGTTTATGATGATTTAACCATCATGGACTGGATATGAAATATAGATGCTGATCACTATGTCTGACAAAGAAATTCAACGTCTTGCGGTTCTGCAAGACGTTCGAGATCATCGTATTACCCAAGTCCGTGCTGCTGAAATCCTGAATCTTTCCACCCGTCAAATTACCCGGTTATTGCAGAAGCTCAATCAAGATGGTGTTTCAGGTCTGGCTCATGCCAGTCGTGGTCAACCTGGCCATCGTCGCCATGATGACTTGTTAAAAGCAAAGTGCCTTTCCAT
>NZ_VOYC01000043.1:0-3417 GCF_013420425.1 Acinetobacter sp. YH01007
GCCAGGCCTCAGCATTTTATTATGGTGATCCCCTGGGCGAAATGCGCCTGGTAAGCAGAGTTTTTGAAATGTAAGGCCTTTGAATAAGACAAAAGGCTGCCTCATCGCTAACTTTGCAACAGTGCCAGTTTTATTACGAACGTGTTTTGGGTGGACAACGGAAAACATATTTCATCGAAAGACCAAAAAAAGAAAAAACACTTCCTGTTGTGATGAGTGAAGAAGAAACCATTCGGGTACTACGCGCTATTGAAAACGTGAAACACAAGGCTATTCTGATGACTATTTATTCGGCAGGTTTGCGCATTTCTGAATGTATAAACCTGAAAATAAAAGACATTGACTCCAAGCGCATGCAAATTCGTATAGAACAGTCAAAAGGAAAAAGAGATCGTTATACCATTTTATCTGAGAAAACATTAATTATTTTAAGAACATACTTTATGGAATATAAACCAAAAGATTATTTATTTGAAGGTCAAAAAGGTGGCGCATACTCAAGCCGAAGTATTCAAAACATTTTTAAAGCAGCTGTTTTAAAAGCAAAGATTCAAAAGGAAGTTACTGTACATACCTTACGACATAGCTTTGCAACGCATTTGCTTGAGAATGGTACGAGTTTACGTTATATTCAATCGTTGTTAGGTCATTCAAGCAGTAAAACAACTGAGGTTTATACACATATTACCACCAAGGGAATGGAACAATTAAAAAGTCCGATGGATTTGTTAGATATATAGAAAGGATTTGTATATTTGAGCAAAACTTAACAAAAAGCACTATGAATATAAATCCTTTTGAGAGAGTAGAAACGAACGGTAAACGGTTGAAAACGGATTTGTCACTGATAATGAAAGGTTTAGCAAAATAAGATATAGTGGATATATACGCCATTTGGCGTATAGCCACTTGTTATGTGCCATTTTTGAATGACAATGCGAATAGATACGGACAAACAAATGAATTTACTTAGTGATAAGAACGTTGCAATAATTGGTGGTGGACCCGTTGGACTGACTATGGCAAAATTATTACAGCAAAACGGCATAGACGTTTCAGTTTACGAAAGAGACAACGACCGAGAGGCAAGAATTTTTGGTGGAACCCTTGACCTACACAAAGGTTCAGGTCAGGAAGCAATGAAAAAAGCGGGATTGTTACAAACTTATTATGACTTAGCCTTACCAATGGGTGTAAATATTGCTGATGAAAAAGGCAATATTTTATCCACAAAAAATGTAAAGCCCGAAAATCGATTTGACAATCCTGAAATAAACAGAAATGACTTAAGGGCTATCTTGTTGAATAGTTTAGAAAACGACACGGTTATTTGGGATAGAAAACTTGTTATGCTTGAACCTGGTAAGAAGAAGTGGACACTAACTTTTGAGAATAAACCGAGTGAAACAGCAGATTTGGTTATTCTTGCCAATGGTGGAATGTCGAAAATAAGGAGCTTTGTTACCGACACGCAAGTTGAAGAAACCGGTACTTTCAACATCCAAGCTGATATTCTTCAACCGGAAATAAACTGTCCCGGATTTTTTCAGCTATGCAACGGCAACCGATTAATGGCGGGACATCAGGGCATTTTATTGTTTGCCAATCCCAATAATAATGGTGCATTGTATTTAGGAATTAGTTTTAAAACGCCCGATGAATGGAAAAATAAAATTCCCTTAGATTTTCAGGACAGAAACAGCGTTGCCGATTTTTTATTGAAAAGATTTTCCAAATGGAGTGAAGTTTACAAACAATTAATACGTTCGGTATCAACATTTCAATGCTTGCCCACAAGGAAATTTCCTTTGAACAATGATTGGAAAAGTAACCGTCCATTACCCATAACAATGATTGGCGATGCTGCTCATTTGATGTCGCCTTTTGCAGGACAGGGTGTAAATACGGGATTATTGGATGCTTTGATATTGTCTGAAAACCTTACAAACGGAGAATTTACAAGTATTGAAAATGCCATCGAAAACTACGAACAACAAATGTTTGTTTATGCAAAAGATACGCAGGACGAATCGACAGAAAACGAAACCGAAATGTTTAGTCCCAATTTTTCGTTTCAAAAATTATTGAATCTATAAACAGTAAGAAAAAACGGCTACTAACAAGCAGTTTTGCAATAGTGGGGCAGAAGTGCAAAATTGAACTTGTGTGCTTCTATCAACTTTTGTACATTAGCTGCCAGTTTAAGATGGGTGCATTTGAGTATGCCCAAAGGAGCCCGCAAGTATGCGCAGGACGAAGCCAGTAGCCGCGCCGATGGTGGCGCGGGTCTATCTGCGCGTCAGCACCGACGCGCAGGACTTGGAACGCCAAGAGGCGATCACTACGGCCGCGAAGGCCGCCGGCTACTACGTCGCCGGCATCTACCGTGAGAAGGCATCCGGCGCACGCGCCGACCGGCCTGAGCTGCTGCGCATGATCGGCGACCTACAGCCCGGCGAGGTGGTCATTGCCGAGAAGATCGACCGCATCAGCCGCCTACCTTTGCCCGAGGCCGAGCGCCTGGTGGCCTCGATACAGGCCAAAGGCGCACGCCTGGCCGTCCCTGGCGTGGTCGATCTATCCGACCTGGCGGCCGAGGCCCAGGGCGTCGCCAAGATCGTGCTGGAAGCCGTGCAGATCATGCTTTTTCGCCTGGCCTTGCAGATGGCCCGCGACGACTACGAGGACAGGCGCGAACGCCAGCGCCAAGGCATTGAGTTGGCCCGCCAGGCCGGGCGGTACAAGGGCCGCCGTGCTGATCCGAAGCGCCGCGCCCAAGTTGTCGCGCTGCGCAAGTCCGGCTACAGCATCAACAAGACCGCCGAGCTGGCCGGGTACAGTGCGGCCCAGGTGAAACGGATATGGGCCGAGGTCAGCCAGGCCGAAGCGAAGCAGCACGGCGCGTTCGTGGAGGACGCATTGACGGAAGCCGATGCCCTGGCCGCTGTCGGCCAGGATGAGCGCCAGGAGGAAAGGGCATGAAGAAGCCGAACCAAGACGACGAGCCGTTTTTCATCACCGAGGAGATTGCGTCCGAAATGATCGCCGGCGGCTATGAGTTCGAGCTGCCGCCCATTCCTTGCACCATCCGCCTACGCGACGTGCTGGAGCGCATGACCGATGCTGAGCTAGCATTGCAGCCGGGCGAGATCGCCGACCAGGAGCGTGAACGCTGCCGGCGCAAGCCGTGTTCAACCTCATGATCTGGTCATGGTATTTTTCATGGCACTGAGCCTGATAGTTCTTGCAAATTGTTGTCACTAAAGGGTTTTGTGTGCTTGTTTACAATCGAGTGGGAGTGACGGGCACTGGCTGGCAATGTCTAGCAACGGCAGGCATTTCGGCTGAGGGTAAAAGAACTTTCCGCTAAGCGATAGACTGTATGTAAACACAGTATTGCAAGGACGCGGAACATGC
>NZ_VOYC01000004.1:0-199322 GCF_013420425.1 Acinetobacter sp. YH01007
TTACACGGAAAACTTTAAGCTTTTCCAAGAAGAAAGAAAATCATGAAGCTGTCTTGCATCTATTTTTATTAAAATACAATCAAGACATGAAAGATAGGTGGTTAACACGTCACATTTAGACACTACCATGATTTTGGCAACCAAACGTCAAAATTGGAGTGAACCTGATCAAGCAGTTTTGGCACAAATTCGTGATTTAAAAACCATGTACGGTATTCAAAAACATTCTTTGGAGTTGTTGTTGAACGATCAGTGGGATCAACAGGGCATTGGTTCTAAGTGCTAAGCAAGATGGAACAGGATATAAAGATGCAAGATTATGAAATTCAATCGGGCACTTGGACACAATTTGCTGCAGAGGCCAAATCTATTCGTGAGCAAGTCTTTATTCAGGAACAGCGAATTGCGCCTGAAGATGAGTGGGATGCACAAGATGCAGTTGCCTTGCATTTTGTGGTCTATGCAACTGGACAGGCGATTGCAACAGCACGTTTACTGGAAAATCACAGTATTGGACGGGTCGCAGTGTTGAAATCACAGCGCGGTTTAGGTGTGGGACGTGTTTTAATGCAGCATATTATTCAGGTGGCAAAGCAGCAGCAACGTCCGTGGGTCAAGTTGTCTGCGCAGGAACACGCGATTCCGTTTTATCAAAGTTTGAGTTTTCAGGTTGAGGGTGAGTCGTATTTAGATTGTGGTATTCCGCATGTAGATATGCGATTGATATTTTAAACGAATTGTCGATAGTCCTGATTTTAATCGTGCAAAATAAAAATCGCCATGATGGAATGTGATCATGGCGATTTCTTTTTATAAACTGTATGAACAGAGCCGCTAGCGCATATTAATGTCCATGTGCGGGTGCTGGCTCATGGTTTTCAGGCATATTGGCATGTTCTGTTTCAGTCATACCGTGTGCATCTGCAGTTTCAGCAGCCAAAGCTTCACGTGCTTCACGATCTGCTTGTGCTTTTGCCAATGCTTCTTGTGACATAGCTGGCGCATTTTTAAAGGCGTGTTGCTGAGTATTCTGCTTTTGTTGCTGGCTAGGCATGTAGTCAGGTTCATTCGTGACCGCTAACCAGAAAATAAACATGAAAATTCCACCCAAAATACAGAAAATAAAGAGTGCTTTCCAACCCCAAGGTGATTTTTCAGGAGTAAGGCGTTCGGTCATGTGCATCTACCCAATTTGAATCTAAATCTTAAAATTATGTAACTTTATAACATAAAATGCATGAAAAACGGATTAAATTCTATTTATGCAGGGATATTCATTGTAATTTTGAGCAAATAAAAAGAGGGATGATATATCCCTCCCAGATTGCTTTAAATTTAAAGTTTAGCTTTAAATGCTTTTAGCACCTGCAGCAACACGATCTTGCAAGATTTTAGGTGGGGTAAAACGCTCGCCATATTCAGCAGTAAGTTGCTGTGCTCGTGCCAAAGCCTGTGTTAAACCATATTGATTCAAAAATTGTAAAGCACCACCTGTCCATGCAGGGAAGCCAATGCCAAAAATTGAACCAACATTGGCATCAATGACAGATTCTAAAACACCTTCTTCCAAGCAACGTAAGCTGTCCAGTGCTTGTACAAATAAGAAACGGTTAATCATTTCTTGTTCAGCGATTTCGGTATTTTTATACCAATGACTTAACCCCGACCAAAGCTGTTTTTTACCCTGTTCAGGGTAGTCATAAAAGCCTGCACCTGCAGCTTTGCCTTTACGTGAGAATTGATGAATCATGGTTTGAATGACTTCATCTGCACTCGACAGTGGTCGGTCTTTTCCTTCGGCTTGCAGCGCCTTACGTGCTTCCTGTGCCACGTGTTCAGATAAGGTTAAAGATACTTCATCCTGAATAGCAAGTGGGCCAACAGGCATACCTGCTTTTAAAGCTGCCATTTCAATTTTGGCAGGATGTACGCCTTCTGCCAGTAAGCGCAAGCCTTCCTGCACAAAAGTGCCAAACACCCGACTGGTAAAAAAGCCACGTCTGTCATTGACTACAATCGGTGTTTTACCAATGTGTTGCACAAAGTCATATGCTTTTGCCAAAGTATCGGCAGAGGTGTTTTTTCCTTTAATGATTTCTACCAACGGCATTTTATCGACAGGACTAAAGAAATGCAGTCCAATAAAGCGCTGTTGATCTTGCGCAGCTTGGGCAAGCCCGCTTATTGGCAAAGTTGAGGTATTGGATGCCATCACACCTTGTTCTGCCAGAAAAACTTCGGCTTCTTGTGTGACTTGCGCCTTGAGTTGAGGATTTTCAAATACCGCCTCAATAATCAAATCACAGCCTTGTAAATCGGCAGCCTGTGCCGTTGGATGAATATTGGCTAAGACTTGTGCTGCTCGCTCTGCACTTATACGACCTTGCGATACTTGTTTATCCAATAGTTTTTGACTGTAAGCTTTGCCTTTTTCAGCTTGTTCGATGGATACATCTTTAAGAACAACCGCAATGCCTTTGCTTGCTGTGGCATAAGCAATGCCTGCGCCCATCATGCCTGCACCTAAAATGCCGACTTTTTGAGTTTGATGCGGTGCAATGCCTTGCGGACGGCCACTGCCCGATTTAATCGCATTCAGCCCATGCCAAAAGGTGCCAATCATATTTTTAGAAATTTGACCTGTTGCGAGCTGGGTAAAATAGCGAGATTCAATGCGTAAGGCTGTATCGACATCAACCTGCGCACCTTCTACTGCTGCACTCAAAATTGCTTCAGGCGCAGGGTAACAGCCTTTGGTTTTGTCGCGTAGCATGGCAGGAGCAATGGAAAGCATTTGCGCGACAGCAGGTGTAGATGGTGTTCCCCCAGGGATTTTATAGCCTTTGACATCAAATACTTGTTGTGATTGAGGATGTGCAAGAATCCAGTCTTGGGCTTTGCTGAGTAATTCTGTTTCATTTTCAGCAAGATCATGGATTAAACCTAAACTTTGTGCTTTTTCCACACTCAGCTGTTTGCCTTCCATCAACAGCGGCAGGGCAGTTTGTAAACCCAATAAACGTACCATCCGCACAATACCACCGCCACCAGGCAATAAACCTAAAGTCACTTCGGGTAAACCAAACTTGGTTTTTGCATCACGAATTGCAATACGATGATGACAGCACAGAGCAAGTTCCCATCCGCCGCCGAGTGCCGTGCCATTTAAGGCAGCTACCACAGGAATACCACGGGTTTCAATATAACGCAGCTGTGCTTTTAGGTTTTCAATCATCTGAAAAAATGAGCTGGCATGCTCAGGCTGTACTTGAATCAACTCATCTAAGTCACCGCCTGCAAAAAAGGTTTTTTTCGCAGAGGCGAAAATGATTCCCGCCACTTGTTCGTCTGCTTTTAACTTTTGTACCACTTGCGCTAATGCATCTCTAAAGTCAGCATTCATGGTGTTGGCAGATTGATTTGGTGAGTCAAAGGTTAGAATGACAATGTTATCGGCATTTTTATAATAGTGAATGGCGCTCATTTTTATACTCCTTATACTCGCTCAATAATGGTGGCAATTCCCATCCCACCGCCTACACATAATGTAGCCATGCCGCGTTTTTTATCTTGTCGTTCTAGCTCGTCCAGTAAGGTGCCTAAAATCATGGCACCTGTAGCGCCAAGTGGATGACCCAAGGCAATAGCACCACCATTCACATTGACTTTGGCGGGATCAACCTGAAGTTCTGTAATAAAACGCAGAACCACGGCTGCAAAGGCTTCATTGACTTCAAACAGATCAATATCTTCAATGTTCAGTCCTGCTTTGGCTAAGGCTTTGCGTGCTGCAGGCGCGGGTCCTGTGAGCATAATGGCAGGGTCTGTGCCAACCAGTGCGGTAGCAAGCACTTTGGCGCGTGGTTTTAAGTTGTGTTGTTGTACCGCTTGTTCCGATGCAATCAAGACCAATGCCGCGCCATCAACAATACCTGATGAATTGCCTGCATGATGCACATGATTGACTTGTCCTGCTTCAGGATATTTTTGCAGGGCAATCGCATCAAAACCCATTTGTCCCATATTGGCAAAACTCGGCTTGAGCTGTGCCAAGCTTTCAGCCGTGGTCTGTGGTTTGATAAATTCATCTTGTGCCAAAATCACCACACCTGCCTGATCTTTGACAGGTACAATCGAGCGCTCGAAATGTCCCTGTGCTTGTGCTGCTGCGGCTTTGTGCTGTGATGCTGCTGCAAATTGATCGACTTCTGTACGGCTATAGCCATCGAGTGTGGCAATTAAGTCAGCGCCAATACCTTGTGGAATAAAGTCACAAGCCATATTGGTTTCAGGGTCGAATGCCCAAGCACCACCATCGGAACCCATTGCCACGCGTGACATAGATTCCACACCACCTGCAACGATTAAATCTTCCCAACCCGAACGAACTTTTTGCGCTGCGAGGTTCACGGCTTCTAAACCTGAGGCACAAAAGCGGTTGATTTGTACCCCAGCAACATCATTGTCCCAACCTGCGGCAATCGCTGCGGTTTTGGCAATATCTGCACCCTGATCGCCAATTGGTGTGACACAACCCAAAACAATATCGTCTACTTGTGAGGTGTCTA
This sequence comes from Acinetobacter sp. YH01007, assembly GCF_013420425.1. Taxonomy (NCBI): domain Bacteria; kingdom Pseudomonadati; phylum Pseudomonadota; class Gammaproteobacteria; order Moraxellales; family Moraxellaceae; genus Acinetobacter; species Acinetobacter sp. YH01007. The sequence continues at coordinate 4,569 of NZ_VOYC01000004.1, forward strand.
GGTTGTGTCGTTGTTGCAATTCATTCAATAAGGTTGTGAGTAGGCGAATGGGTTTAACTTCGTGTAATGCGCCATCTTTTTTTCCTTTGCCGCGCGGAGTGCGAATAGCATCAATGATGTAGGCCTCGCTCATAATCAATCCCTTGTCGATAGTTTTCTTTATGATTGCTTTTGAGTGTAATCTGAAAATTTTGAAGTGCAATGACGAGAACGGTACAGGTCAGTGAGGTTTTTTGCTAATTGGGATGACGCAGTAATTTGGCAGAAAGATTGAAACTATAATAGAGCGATAAAAAAAGCCCTTGCGGTGTGCAAGGGCAATCGATTGGAATTACGAGTTATTGTGAATTGTCGATTCTAAATTAATGATAACCGTGCAACTGACGGTATAAACCAGGTGTGACGCCAGTCCACTTTTTGAAAGCACGGTGGAAAGTACTGGTTTCGCTAAAGCCAACTTGTTGTGCCACATCTTCAAGGGTAAGTTCAGGATTCAGCAATAGGTGAATCGCGGCATCACGGCGTAATGCATCTTTTACCCCTTGATAGCTTTTACCTTCTGCAGCCAAACGACGACGCAAGGTTTGTGGCGATAGGTACAGCATGGATGCAACATCGTTCAAGGTTGGCATTTCTTCGCCAATTTGGCTCTTTAACACGTCACGAATACGCGAAGTTAAAGAATTGGTGTTTTTGAATTTCACCAACAATTGCGCAGGCGCGGTTTTTAAGAATTCGTCTAAGGTTTCTTGGGTTTGACGAATTGGTAAATCCAAGTAGTCGGCAGCAAAGGTAATTTCGGTGCGTGGCATGTCAAATTGCATGACAGGCGCAAAGAACAGCGCATCGTATTCATCTGCATGTGCAGGACGTGGATAGCCAAAATGTACGCGCTCCAAAGGCAGGCGACGTTCAATCAGCCAAGATGCCAAGCCGTGCCAAATCATCAACATACTTTCAGTAATAAAGTGATCAGGATCCATAGCTTGTGGAATAGATGGTACCAAACGTGCTTCGTGTTTATCACGTTCTAAGGTAACCGACCAATCATCACCAAACAGTTTGTAGAATTGCGAAGAGAGTTCTAAGGCATCGCCCAGTGTTTTGGCGTGAATTACCAATTGGCACATGATCGCGAATGTACCCAAACGACGTGGCTGAGAATCAAAACCCACGTGTTCGTCTTGGGTCACCATCCACAACATTTTAATAAAGCGGGTATATTGTTCAGGTGAAATACGTGCTTTCGGTTGGCGCAGAAGTTCTGCCTCAATACCGACATGAGATAATAAGGTTTCGACATCCATGCCGAGTCGCTTAACACCCGTGAGCGCTGCATTTACAAAATGGATACTAATGGTATCTCTGCTCATGTTAAATCCTTCAGTCTCTTTTGTATTCACGTAAGCTTGACCTAAATGACGCTAAAAAATTGAAATTGGCAATTTACAATACCAATTTTACTTATTTTACATAATAAATTGCCGAAATGATCAAGGTAAATGGCTGAACATGACATTGTGTTACAGTTTTGCTGTTTATAAGATGAACGGAAAATCAGTAAAAATCGAGTAATCACAACAATGACACATGCACTGAGCGGTTTAAAAGTTTTAGATTTTTCCACCTTATTGCCCGGCCCTTTTGCCAGTTTGTATTTGGCGGATATGGGTGCAGAGGTGATTCATATTGAATCGGCAACCCGTCCTGACTTAATTCGTTTATTTCCGCCCTATGCCAATGGACAAGCGACTTCGCACAGTTATTTGAATCGGAATAAACAGTCAATTACTTTGGATTTAAAATCCCCCGAAAGTATTCAGCTTATTCACGATAAAATTGCCGAATTCGATATTGTATTGGAACAGTTTAGACCAGGCGTGATGCAGCGTTTAGGGCTGGACTATGCCAGCTTGGCAAAAATTAATCCGCGACTGATCTATTGTTCCATCACAGGTTATGGACAAACAGGCGATTATCAACAAAGGGCAGGACATGACATCAACTATTTAGCCTTGTCTGGCATTGCGGGGCATAGTGGACGGCAAGCGGGTGGGCCGCCACCGCTCGGGATTCAAGTGGCCGATGTAGCAGGTGGATCATTGCATGCTTTGGTGGCGATTTTAAGTGCAGTGATAGAACGTCAGCGCAGTGGTTTAGGGCAGTATATTGATATTTCGATGACCGATTGCGCTGCGACTTTAAACAATATGGCCGCTTCAGCAGTTTTGGCGGCACAGGTTCCTCAATATGCTGAGCAATCTTACTTAAATGGTGGCACCTATTATGACTATTATGAAACAGCAGATGGCCGTTATCTTTCAGTCGGTAGTTTAGAGCCGCAGTTTATGCAGGGTTTGGCACAGATTTTAAACTTACCGATACTTTTGGAAAAAGGGGCATCTTTAGATCCGCAAGAGCGCTTGCAAGTCAAACACGCTATTCAAGATAAAATTAAAACACAAAGTTTTGCCACATGGCAGCAGGTATTCGCGCAATATGATGTCTGCGTTGAACCTGTATTCACTTTAGATGAAGCCTTACATTCACCTTTGGCACAGCAACGCGGTTGGACAGTAGAAGTTCCTATTCAGCAGAATGCCGAAAAAACTGAAACTCAGTTGGCGTGTCCAATTAAATTTTCACGTTCTCAAATGCGTTACGATTATATCGGGCAGGCTTTGGGTGCAGGGCAGTGGTCATCTCAGATTAAAAATCAGGATGAAGATGAAGCCAAGTCGTAATTTCAGGTAATCAATAATAGATCGAATAGATGCTATAGCAGAAAAAGTGCTAAAGCATGCACTATTTTGTGATAGCTCTATAAAAAGCCTGTAAATTTTGGCAAAGGCTTACAGGCTGTGATGTTGCAATGGCTTATCAATAAAATCGCTAATAAATATGTAAAAAACACATTTTGTTGATAGATTGAATCTCGCTATGCTGTCAGCCGTGATAATAGAAATGACTAGCTGTACGCCATGTATTTATATACTGATTTCGATCAGCAACTGATTAATGAACGTGTTGCACAGTTCCGCGACCAAACGGAACGTTATTTAGCAGGCAAATTGACTGAGGATGAATATCGTCCATTGCGTCTGCAAAATGGTTTGTATGTACAACGCTATGCGCCAATGTTGCGTATTGCGGTGCCTTACGGTCTGATGAACTCTAAGCAATTGCGTAAAGTTGCGCAGCTTGCCAAAGACTATGACCGTGGCTATGCGCACGTATCAACACGTCAAAATATTCAGTTTAACTGGCCTGCACTGGAAAATGTGCCTGACATGCTGGCAGAGCTTGCAACCGTACAAATGCACGCAATTCAGACTTCGGGTAACTGTATTCGTAATACCACCACAGACCAGTATGCAGGTGTCGTGGCGGGCGAAATTGCTGACCCACGTCCAACCTGTGAATTAATTCGTCAGTGGTCGACTTTCCACCCTGAATTTGCCTTCTTGCCACGTAAATTCAAAATTGCGGTGTCTGCACTGGAAGAAATTGACCGTGCTGCGACTGCATTTCATGACATTGGCGTCTATATTGTTAAAAATGAAGCAGGCGAAATTGGCTATAAAATTAAAGTTGGTGGCGGCTTAGGTCGTACTCCAATTATCGGTAGCTTTATTCGTGAGTTCTTGCCACGTGAAGATTTGATTGCTTACTTAGAAGCTATTTTACGTGTTTATAACTTGCATGGTCGTCGCGACAATAAATATAAAGCACGTATCAAAATTTTGGTAAAAGCCTTAACTCCAGCAGTATTTGCAGAAAAAGTTGAAGCTGAATTTGCACATACGGTGAAAACCTTAAAAATTGATGCAGAAACTTTGCAAAAAATGGATGAAAACTTCACGCCATTTGCTTATCAAAACTATGCCGATGAAGATTTTAGCGAGCTGTTTGCGCAGTATCCAAAATTCAAGCAATGGTTCAACATCAACACCAATGCGCACAAAGTACAAGGCTATCGTATTGTCACCATTTCATTGAAACGTGCAGGTGTTGCACCGGGTGACATGACGACAGAAGAAATGAATCTGATTGCAGATTTAGCCGATCAATATACCTTTGGTGAGTTGCGTACCACGCATGAGCAAAATATTGCTTTGGTAGATGTGCCACAAAAAGACCTGTTTGCATTGTGGCAAGTGCTAGATGCTAACAACTTGGCGCGCGCGCATATTGGCTTTATTACCGATATTATTTGCTGTCCGGGTGGTGATTTCTGTTCACTTGCCAATGCCAAATCTATTCCAATTTCAGAAGCCATTTCACGCCGTTTTGATGATTTGGATACCATTTATAATCTTGGCAAACTGGATTTAAATATTTCAGGTTGTATGAACGCTTGTGGTCATCACCACGTTGGTAATATCGGGATTTTAGGTGTCGATAAAAAAGGCGCGGAATTCTACCAAATCACTTTGGGCGGGCATGCAGACCATGATGCGTCAATCGGTGATATTTTAGGGCCATCTTTTGCTGCTGAAGTGATTCCTGATGTGGTGGAAGAAATTTTAAATACCTACTTAGATTTGCGTAGTGAAGGTGAAGACTTCATCGACACTTATCGCCGTGTCGGCATTCAACCATTTAAGGAGCGCGCTTATGCTTAATACTGCACTACCTGTGCTCGCAAAAGATGGCACGATTGCAGACAATACTTATCAAGTGATTGCGGAAGATGCAGCATTACCGCAAGGTGATGTGGTGCTCAGCGTTGAACAGCTTGATCAGTTGGCACAAATTTCAGGTAAAAAAGCCCTATATTTAACGGTAGATGCTTCGCCTGAAAACCATGAATTTCCATTGGCAGAACTGGATGCAATTTTTATTGAATTTTCAGGTTTTAACGATGGCCGTGGTTATTCTTTTGCGGCATTGTTACGCCGTCAAGGCTTTCAGGGTGAACTTCGCGCAGTCGGTGATGTCTTTAAAGACGTCTTAAATTATATGAAACGTGCAGGTTTCGATACTTTCGTGATTAAAGAAGGTAAAGATGTGCAAGAAGCTGCAGCAGGTTTGGCGGACTTTACCCATCCTTATCAAGCTTCTACCGCAGTGCCAAAACCAAATTATCAAACAGGTGCGTAATATATTGATGATGGATTTCATCGAAATGTAGATAGATTTTATCGAAATATCGCGGTTCACACATTTACAAACAGCCTGCCATGTGCAGGCTTTTTGTTTGCCTTAAAATGATCAAACGGCTTGTTTTATCGCACTTCTTAATGATTTAATTTACCGCAAAGTGCTGTAGTATAAGCACGCTGATGTAGCATCGCAGTCTTATGTAGGCGTTATTTTTACATTATCAAAAATCAATCAAGACGATAATTTGATGTGATTATCCTCTGATTTATTTTTCAATTTTTTCATGATGAAGTGATTTGTCTTTATGCAAAATTCTATCCGTATTGGTATTGCTGGTTATGGCAACTTAGGTCGTGGTGTTGAAACGGCGATTCATAAAAACCCAGATTTACAATTGGTGGGTATTTTTACCCGTCGTGCGCCTGAAAGCGTTTCACCATGTTTTGCTGAAACAGCAGTGTTTCACATGGATTCATTGTCAGATTTTCAAGACAAAATTGATGTGCTGATTTTATGTGGTGGTTCAAAAGACGACTTGCCACAACAAGGTCCAGTACTGGCGAGCCAATTTAATATTGTCGATAGTTTCGATACGCATGCACGTATTCCTGAATATTATGCATCTGTAGATGCACCTGCGACAGCGAACAAGAAAACTGCACTCATCTCAATTGGTTGGGATCCAGGCATGTTCTCGATTAATCGTTTATTTGGTGAAGCGTTGTTACCAGATGGTGAAACCTATACTTTTTGGGGTAAAGGTTTAAGTCAGGGTCACTCAGACGCCATTCGTCGTGTTGATGGTGTAAAAGCAGGTGTGCAATATACTATTCCATCAAATGATGCCATTGAGCAAGTGCGTAGCGGTGCGCGCCCTCTATTAAGCACCAAAGATAAACATACTCGTGAATGTTATGTCGTACTTGCAGAAGGTGCCGATGCTGCTGCGGTAGAGCAAGCGATTGTGACCATGCCAGATTATTTCGCTGACTACAACACAACCGTAAATTTCATTGATGAAGCGACTTTAGCCAAAGATCACCAACGCATGCCACATGGCGGTTTTGTCATTCGCAGTGGCAATACCAGCGATGAACAAAAACAAGTGCTTGAGTTCTCATTGAAGTTAGACAGCAATCCTGAGTTTACCGCGAGTATTTTGGTGGCTTACGCACGTGCTTGTTATCGTTTAAACCAAATGCAGCAATATGGTGCAAAAACTGCTTACGATGTTGCGCCAGGCTTATTGTCAATGAAATCGCCTGAACAGTTGCGTGCAGAATTGCTCTAAGACTTTTTCAAGCCGTAAGCAAAAAGACGAATCATTGATTCGTCTTTTTGCTTTTTGAATAAAGAGGGGTTAGGGAATGACTGTATCCCATCTGCCCTAATTCCGTTTTACAAATAGGGCTTCAAGGCATTAAAGCAATTCAATCGCAACTGCAGTTGCTTCACCACCACCAATACAGAGAGCAGCAACGCCACGTTTGCCACCTGTGCGTTTAAGCGCATGAATTAAAGTCAGGATAATACGTGAACCTGTAGAACCCACAGGATGCCCAAGTGCACATGCACCACCGTTGATATTCACTTTTTCAGGATCAAGCTTGAACTCATCCATTGGGCACATGGTGACCATAGCAAAAGCTTCATTAATTTCCCATAAATCTACATCTGCAACTTGCCAACCCGCTTTATCCAATACTTTTTGAATCGCACCAATTGGAGCAATGGTGAATTCTGAAGGATGTTGTGAGTTGGTTGCATAGCCCACAATTTTTGCCATAGGCTTTAACCCTTGGGCAGCAGCATGTTCAGCAGAAGTGAGTACGAGTGCCGATGCACCATCCGAAATAGAGCTGGCATTTGCAGCAGTAATACTACCATCTTTAGCGAAGGCTGGACGAAGTGTTGGAATTTTTTCAATATTGGCATTAAAAGGTTGTTCATCTTTATCTACAATGACATCGCCTTTACGTGTTGCAACTGTCACAGGGACAATTTCATCGGCAAAATAGCCTTCATTGACTGCAGTTTGTGCACGTTTGAGTGAGCGAATCGCAAAGTCATCCATTTGTTGGCGTGTGTAACCTTTGCTATTGGCCATATCTTGTGCGAATGAGCCCATCAAACGACCTGTTTCAGCATCTTCAAGGCCGTCTAAGAACATGTGGTCTTTCACATCACCATGTCCCATACGGTACCCAGCACGTGCTTTGGTCAGTACATAAGGTGCATTACTCATTGACTCCATACCACCAGCGACAATGATTGAGGCAGAACCTGCTTTGATTGCATCGGCTGCTTGCATGACAGCTTTCATACCAGAACCACAGAGTTTGTTGATGGTGACCGCACCTGTAGAATCTGGTAAGCCTGCTTGACGCATCGCCTGACGAGCAGGGCCTTGCTTTAAGCCTGCAGGCAGGACGCAGCCCATAATGACTTCATCGATTTCTGTTGCTTGTACCCCCGCACGTTGAATGGCCGCTTGGATACTTGCCGCACCTAATTCTGGTGCAGTCACATTGGCTAAACTGCCTTGAAAGCCACCCATTGCAGTGCGTGCACCATTTACAATAACGATATCCGTCATTTTATACTCCCAGTTTTTTATATGTGCTTTTGTCTAGATTTAATTCCAAGCAGGAATAGATCACTTCAGCAGTATAGGCAAAAAAAGATGAGAATAAAGTGACAATATCAAGATCATTTAGACTGCTCAGTTAACATCCATTGATGTCTTCAGCTCGAGTTTGCCCCATTTTACTAAGCACCAGTCGTTTGCTCGCGACGTGAGTAGAGCAGTAAAAGAAACTACCATTCGAGCCGATCGGCAAACCTTGTTGTGCATTAAAAGTTACACTGGGTATGTTTAAAGTGCCACGCCAATCCAAGGTACCGTATTTAAGTGCAGTTTTTTCTGTATAAAGAATGTATTCATTGTTGTCTATCTGACGATTTTTATTTCGATCAATAAAAATCATAAAACCCGTATTCCAGTTTTGCTTACTGCATTGGCTAAAGTCATGTGTTGGACAGATCACAACATTACTATGATGGGTGAAGGCATGGGAGCGTGCTATTTTCAGGCTGGACTGTAATGAATACTGAATTCGCTTGAGTTCTTGTTGTGCCATCAGCTGATGAAAATAGGGCAGGGCAATCATGACTAAAATCGCACTAATTGCTAACGTGACGATCAATTCAAACAGCGTGAAGCCATTTTTGCTTATATTCGACATAAGTCTATACCTGTTATTGTTATGTTTTTTTATGATTAATTTGAGTAATTTGTTGTTTTATAGCACTTTATGTGTTGTATAATAATTACTAAACAACTTTTCGTGAAAGTGTTAGAATAAACCGCAAGAAAGATAGGCTATTCGCACCAAATAATTGAGTAAAAAGTTACCGAATTACAACGGAAATTGTAAGTAATTTTGTCAATAATTTACTTGATTAAAATTATCAAGCACTTGGAAAAGTAAAAAAGTGTTTGTATGATTCAAAGTGACTAGCTTAAAAATAATACTGGGGTATAAGAAAGCCTATCTCAGGGTAGTCGAAAATTTAGGCTTGAGCTTGAACAACAATTGTTATCTCTGGAGGATAAATCCATGAAAATGAGTCGTATTGCATTAGCAATGCTCGTAGCTGCTCCTTTAGCTGCTGCAAACGCGGGCGTAACTGTTACCCCATTAATGCTTGGTTATACTATGTTTGATACACAGCATAACAATGGTGGTAATGATGGTAGTTTAACAAGTGGCGCAGAACTTGATGATGACTTGTTCGTTGGTGCAGCACTTGGTGTTGAGCTTACTCCTTGGTTAGGTTTTGAAGCTGAATATAGCCAAATCAAAGGTGATGTGAGTAACGGTGGTGAATACAAGGGTCAAAATATCGCAGGTAACTTCTATGCGACTTCTGATCTAATCACTAAAAATTATGACAGCAAAATCAAGCCATACGTACTTTTAGGTGCTGGTCACTATAAATATGACGTAGAAGGTGCTAATGGTGTCGGTTATATCCGTGATGGTGAAGAAGGTACTTTAGGTAATGCAGGTGTGGGTGCGTTCTTCCGTTTGAACGATGCTTTATCTCTTCGTACTGAAGCACGTGGTACTTACCACTTTGATGAGCAATTCTGGAACTACACAGCTTTAGCTGGTCTTAACGTAGTTCTTGGTGGTCACTTGAAGCCAGCTGCTCCTGTAGTAGAAGTTGCCCCAGTTGAAACCGTTGCTCCAGTTCAACCAGCTCCACAAGAGTTGACTGAAGACCTGAACATGGAACTTCGTGTGTTCTTTGATACGAACAAATCAAACATCAAAGATCAGTACAAGCCAGAAATCGCTAAAGTTGCTGAGAAGTTAGTTGAATATCCAAACGCTACTGCTCGCATCGAAGGTCACACTGACAACACTGGTCCACGTGCATTGAACGAACGTTTATCTTTAGCTCGTGCGAACTCTGTTAAATCTTCACTTGTAAATGAATACAATGTAGATCCAGCTCGTTTGTCTACTCAAGGTTTCGCTTGGGATCAACCGATTGCTGACAACAACACTAAAGAAGGTCGTGCTATGAACCGTCGTGTATTCGCGACGATCACTGGCAGCCGTACAGTGACTGTTGAACAACAAGCTCAATAATTTGAGTTAAGTTGAAAAAACGACTCTTCGGAGTCGTTTTTTTATGCTTATTTTTTATGGCGTGTATCGATCAGAGAGCCTAAAATGATCCATATTCAATATGCTTTAAAAATACTGTAAAAGTATGATCTTGCAGAATAAAGGGTAAATAGAGTAGGGGCTGATAGTACTTAATATTTTGGTCTGTTGAACCCTAAACTAAGTCAAATTTTTTAGACAAGACATATAGACTTGATGTATCTCAGTCAATCAAGTAGTTGATTAGCGATTATGAAAATCAACATTGAGCAGTTTGTGGCGTGATTTCTCGCCGTATTATCAATAACGAAATTGCTTTAAAATAAAATTTGTCTTAAATTTACGCCATAAAAAAACAGCCAAATGTTGGCTGTTTTAGAATCTTAGCTTCTCAAATGAAGTGCAATAGAAGAAGATTTACTTTAGTCATGATCAGGGTGTAGTGGTTTCACATCCATCTCCTGATATGCAATCAGTTTGGTTTTGTGTTTCCATTTATAGCCTAACCAAATGACCAAGAACAAAAGAATACCAATATAAGTCGATAAAACTGCGAGCCATTCACCTTCAAGCACTGCTTGGTAGTTTTGCCCTAATACAACAATTGCACACAAAATAAAGGCAAACCATGGCGCAAAAGGAAAAAATTTAGCGCGGTAATCTAAATATTCAAGTTTGTAGCCTTGTGCCAAATAGCCTTTACGGAAGCGATAATGCGATACAGCAATTCCGAGCCAAACGATAAAACCACACATGCCTGACATATTCAGAAGCCAGTTAAATACTTGTTTTTCGCCAATAAATGTTGTTAAAAAACATAGTGCAGCGATTGCTGTTGTGGCATACAGTGCATTCATTGGGACGCCACGAGCATCCAAGCGGGCAAAAGCTTTTGGTGCACTGCCTTTACGTGCCATATCAAATAGCATACGGGTCGATGAATACATACCCGAGTTACCAGCAGAAAGAATCGCAGTTAAAATTACTGCATTCATGACACTTGCGGCAAAGGCAAAGCCTGCCTGTTCATATAGTAAAGTAAACGGAGAGAGTGCAATGTTATCGGTGGCGGCTGCTTGAAGTAAACGTGGGTCATCATAGGCGATTAAGGTACCAATAATAAAAATACACACGATATAAAACAACAAAATACGCCAGAAGATTTGTTTAATTGCAATTGGAATGGTTTTCTTAGGATTTTTAGATTCACCCGCTGCAACGCCAACCATTTCAGTACCTTGAAATGAGAATCCTGCAATCATCGCCACACCAATTAAGGCAGATAGTCCACCTACAAATGGCGCTTCGCCTTTGCTCCAATTGGCAAATGTAGCAACATCAGGGTTGAGCATGATTTTGACAATCATAAAAATACCGATAATGATGAATGCCACAATCGCAAGTACTTTGACCAAAGAAAAGAAGAACTCAGACTCACCAAAACCTTTGACGGTTAATGCGTTAATTGCGAAAACCACCGCTAAAAATAATGCACTCCAGTAAAAGCCAGGAATATCAGGAAACCAAAATTTCATGATGAATTGCACCGCAACCAATTCAAATGCCACGGTAATAGCCCAGTTGTACCAATAGTTCCAACCTAGTGCAAAACCGAAACCACCTTCGACATATTTACTGCCATAGGTAAAGAACGCGCCTGAAGTTGGATTATGCGTTGCAAGTTCGCCTAGACTGGTCATCAAAAAATAAATCATGACGCCAATTAGGGCATACGCAAGCAAGGCGCCACCAGGACCTGCATTGGCAATGGTCGCACCTGAAGCAAGGAATAAACCTGTACCAATTGAGCCACCAATGGCGATCATGTTTAAATGACGCGCACCGAGCTTACGCTGCAGTTTTCTACTGTTGTGTGAGTCGCTCATCCTACTTCCTTTGTATTTTTCTGCGTGCTGGCAAACAGCACTTTAAAGCCTTGTTGATCTGCCTTGATTGTGCATTGACCGAAACTTTGTTCAATTAAGAGTGGATAATTCAAAAAGCGATTGGCCACAATCCAAAGTTCACCACCCGATTTCAGATGACGACGTGAAGTTTTACACAGGTTTTCACTGGCATCGTAATGTGTTTGAATGCCTTGGTGGAACGGGGGATTACTCACGATGGCATGCAAAAATAGCGGTGCATCTTCAACGCCTGTCACGGCTTTAATTTCAAGTTGTTGTGGATTGAGCTGATTTTTTTCAAACGTCATTTGCGTTGACGCTAAAGCAAAGGCATCGACATCTAAAGCAAAAATACGATTTTCAGGGTTAAGTTTGGCTAAGTAAGCACTGATCACACCCGCACCACAGCCAAAATCTGCAATTTTCCCAGCAGTAACCTGATTCAAATAAGGCAGTAATACAGCCGTGCCAACATCCAAGTGTTTTTGGCTAAATACACCCGGCAAGGCACAAATCTGTAAATCGCCTTTAGGTGTAGCAACTGTATAGTTTTGCGCCCAATCTGCTAAGGCTTTAGTTTGAACCTTGCAGTCTAAAATCAGCTGCCATAGTTGGCAGTGGCGGGCGCTATCTAGTTTGAGTGTTTTGCCATAAGGTTGTAATTGCTTTGCAGCCCGTTCAATTCCTGCTTTCTTTTCACCGACTAAAAATACGCTGCTGCCTTGTGGGAGTTGTGCGGCAATGGTGTGAATCAGGTAATTGAGCAGTTCCTTGGATTTCGGCACAAAAATAACAGCCTGATCAAATTCACCTGCAGGCGATTCTGCACCAAAATGCACTTGCGCCTGTTGATTTTGAAAGTATTGATAGTCGTTAAAATTCCATGTCCAAACAGAAGCTTGGATTGAGTCACCCAATTCTGCGAGGAGTTGATCGGTCGGGGCATTGATCAGTAGAACGCGACCAGACAAATAGTCGTATTGTCTGAGTAAAACTTCGCTTTGGGGGTTCATGGTTCTCTCTCCAATAGAAAAACACTGTCTAAGTTCAGCTCAGACAGTGTTTTTTGGACATGCAATTACTTTTTAGTTTCAGGAAGCACAATATTTAAAATGAGTGCTGCAATACCGCCTGTTGCAACGCCTGAACTGAAAATATTACGGAATAATTCAGGTAAGTGTTCCAGAATTTGTGGCACTTGTGCAACACCTAAGCCTAAGCCCAATGAAATTGCAATAATCAGTAAGGCACGACGATCTAAAGCGACACCTGAAAGAATATTGATTCCCGAAGCGGCAACGGCACCAAACATCACCATCACAGCACCACCTAGTACGGCTTGAGGCACAGCCTGAATCACACCTGCAACTGCAGGAAGTAAACCTAAAATGATGAGTAGGGCAGCAATCCAGATGCCGACATAACGGCTAGCAACACCTGTAAGTTGAATCACGCCATTATTTTGGGCAAATACCGAACTTGGAAAGGTGTTGAAAATCCCTGCCAAGAATGAGTTAGCGCCATTTACCAATACACCGCCTTTAATGCGTTGCATCCATTGTGGGCCATCGACAGGTTGATTGGAGAGTTTAGAGGTCGCGGTAATATCACCAATGGCTTCTAATGACGTCACCAAATAAATAAATGCCAATGGAATGAATAAGCTCCAAGAGAAATCCAGTCCAAAATGCATCGGAGTCGGCACTTGTACCAGAGGGGCATCTTTCAGACCTGAAAAGTCGAGATGACCCATCATGCCTGCCATTGCATAACCAATCACCAAGGCAATTAAAATGGCAGAGCTTTTAATCCACGTGATATTGATGCGGTTCAAAATAATAATAATTGCCAAGACGGTACACGACATAATCAGGTTGTCGGTATTGGCAAAGGTATTATTGCTCATGGCTTGGTAGCCACCGCCCATACTGATTAAACCTTCTTTAATTAAGGTCAAACCAATGAGAAGTACCACAATACCAGTGACCAATGGGGTAATCAGCTTTTTGACCCACGGTAAAATTTGCGATACGCCCATTTCAATAAACGAACCTGCAATGACCACGCCAAAAATTGCCGCCATGACCGATTCAACAGGTGTGCCTGCGGCGACCATAGCAGAGCCAATACCAATGATTGGGCCAATAAAGTTAAAACTGGTGCCTTGCACAATGAGCAAACCTGCACCAAAAGGGCCGACTTTTTTACATTGTAAAAAGGTTGCAATGCCTGAAATGACCAAAGACATTGACAAGATCATGTTGGTATCTTGTTTGGAAACACCTAAAGCCAAGCAAATTAAGAGACCTGGTGTGACAATTGGAACAATAATTGCCAGTAAATGCTGAAAAGCTGCTAAAAAAGCGATGAATGGTTTTGGACGGTCATTCAGACCATAGACCAAATCGAGCTGGTCTTTTGGGTGGGGAGAGTGGTTTAAATCAGACATGAGTCATAAAAAATTGCAAAAGTGGCGCTATTCTAATCGAGTTACACAGCTTTACAAAACCCAAAGCACGCCACTCATCAAAAAAAATTGTGTGTGTCAATAAAGTGTCACTATAAAACTTTAGTATTTTTCTGTATAATTTGCCCTCAAATTTATAGCGTATTGAATTTAAATGTCTGATATTAAAACTCTCCGCAACATCGCAATTATTGCGCACGTTGACCACGGAAAAACAACTCTTGTGGATAAACTTTTACAACAATCGGGCGCACTCGGTGAACGAGCGGGCGAGATTGAGCGTGTCATGGATTCAGGCGCTATTGAAAGTGAACGTGGTATTACCATTCTTGCAAAAAACACTGCAATCAAATGGTTAGACAAACGTACTGATACTGAATACCGCATTAACATTGTGGACACCCCGGGACACGCCGACTTCGGTGGCGAAGTTGAACGTGTAATGTCGATGGTGGATTGCGTACTTCTTTTGGTTGACTCACAAGAAGGTCCAATGCCACAAACACGTTTCGTAACGCAAAAAGCGTTCTCACGCGGTTTGAAGCCAATCGTGATCATCAACAAAGTAGACAAGCCAAACGCGCGTCCAGACTGGGTTATTGATCAAGTATTTGACTTGTTTGATAACTTGGGTGCAACCGATGACCAATTAGACTTCCCAATCGTATATGCATCAGGCTTACGTGGTGTTGCTGGTCCTGCGCCAGACGAATTAGCGGAAGATATGACGCCGTTATTCCAAACAATTGTAGATATCGTCGAGCCACCAGCAGTTGATGTTGATGGTCCATTCCAAATGCAAGTCTCTTCACTTGACTATAATAGTTTCGTGGGTGTGATTGGTGTGGGTCGTATTCAACGTGGTTCTGTGAAATTGAATACACCTGTAACCGTGATTGACCAAGAAGGCAAAACACGTAACGGTCGTATCTTAAAAATCATGGGTTACCACGGTTTAGAGCGTATCGACATCGAATCTGCATCTGCAGGTGACATCGTTTGTGTAACAGGCATGGACGAATTACATATTTCTGACACGATTTGTGATCCGAAAAATGTAGAAGCTTTACCGCCGCTTTCTGTAGACGAACCAACCGTATCGATGACTTTCCAAGTTAACAACTCACCTTTTGCGGGTAAAGAAGGTAAGTTTGTGACTTCACGTAACATCCGTGAACGTCTTGACCGTGAATTGATTCATAACGTTGCACTTCGTGTAGAAGATACTGACAGTCCAGACCGTTTCAAAGTATCTGGTCGTGGTGAGCTTCACCTTTCTGTATTGATTGAAAACATGCGCCGTGAAGGCTTCGAAATGGGTGTATCTCGTCCGCAAGTCATCTTGAAAGAGATTGATGGCGAAATGCAAGAACCATACGAAAACGTGACTTTTGACGTGGAAGAACAGCACCAAGGCGCTGTGATGGAACAAATGGGTAACCGTAAAGGTGAGATGACCAATATGGAAGTAGACGGTAAAGGCCGTATCCGTATTGAAGCCACTGTGCCTTCACGTGGTTTAATTGGTTTCCGTTCTGAATTCATGACCATGACTTCTGGTACGGGTATCATGACGTCAAGCTTCTCACACTATGGCCCAATGAAAGCAGGTCAAGTTGCCAAACGTCAAAACGGTGTGTTGATCTCTATGGTTCAAGGTACGTGCTTGGGTTATGCATTGTTCAGCTTGCAAGACCGTGGTCGTTTATTCGCCAAGCCTCAGTTAGAAGTTTACGAAGGTATGATCATTGGTATTAACTCTCGTTCAGATGATATGGTGGTTAACCCAACCAAAGCGAAACAGTTAACAAACGTACGTGCTTCTGGTACTGATGATGCGTTGACACTGGTACCTGCAATTGAATTCACGCTTGAACAAGCGCTTGAATTTATTGAAGATGATGAGCTGGTTGAAGTAACGCCAAAGTCAATTCGTATCCGTAAGCGTTACTTGACTGAAAACGAACGTAAACGTAACCGTTCTGGTAAATAAGTTTTAAAAATGATGTTGTCCTCATGCGGGGCAGCAAAATTTAAAAATGCCATCAATTTATTGATGGCATTTTTTGTTTAAAATTAGCAAACCAATATATAAAAGCAGATGATTTCCGAGTAAATTACGTGGAAATGAAGCTATAAAATTAATGTATACTTCGTCACATAAATTAAAGTCAAAAAAACTGGAGATTTAAATGAGTATTATTCAAGAGTTCCGCGAATTTGCGGTAAAAGGTAACATGATCGACTTGGCTGTCGGTGTGATTATTGGTGGGGCATTTGGTAAAATTGTTGACTCATTAGTGAAAGATATCATCATGCCATTGATTACTGTGATCACTGGCGGTGGTGTGGATTTCACACAAAAGTTCTTTGTTTTGGGCGATAACCCAAACAATTTACAGTCTTTAGATGAGTTAACCAAAGCAGGTGTAAATGTCCTGACCTATGGTAACTTCCTTACGATTTTAATTAACTTCATTATTTTGGCATGGGTGGTGTTCTTAATGGTGAAAATGATTAATCGTATGCGCCGTAAACAAGAAGAAGCAGCGCCAGAACCAGCAGCAACGCCAGAAGATATCGCGTTGCTACGTGAAATTCGTGATGAATTGAAAAAACGTCAATAATTTTTAATACGCAATCAAAACAAACGGCGCTTTATGCGCCGTTTGTTTGCACCCTATTCTCTAGGATGGAGAGGCGCTGAAGGCATAAAAATTACATCCGAAACTTTACTTCTACCAAATGAAAACCAAACTGACTTTTTACAGGGCCGTGTAGTACGCGTTCTGCTGCGGTAAACACTAATTTATCAATGACGGGTACCAATTGTCCTTTTTTGACCTCACCCAATTCCCCACCTTTTTTTCCTGAAGGGCAGGTCGAAAATTGTTTGGCAATTTTGGCAAAATCAGCACCCGATTGAATCCGCTTTTTCAGTTGCTCACAGGTTTCTTTATCTTTCACTAAGATATGACGCACAATTGCGGTTCTCATATTGATTTACCTCGTTTGCTTGTTGCAGCTTTGGTCGCGGTAGGTACTTTTTTCAAAGGCTGACATTCAGGACAAAATACCGAGGCACGTTGGCCCAGTTTTAAATTTTCTAGTGTGGTTTCACAGTTCACACACATTTCACCTGCACGTCCATACGCCAACAAGGTTTGTTGGAAATAGCCATTTTCGCCCATCGCATTGCTGTAATCACGTAAGGTCGAACCGCCTAAATCAATCGCTTGTTTTAAAATGCGTTTGATTTCGAGCACTAGTTTTTCAATCTGTTTCAAACTGAGTGATGATGCAGGTTGTGCAGGGTGAATACCTAAATTAAACAGACTTTCCGTGGCATAAATATTGCCCACACCCACCACGACATGGTTATCCATAATTGCAACTTTGATGCCAACATTTTTGTTTTTGAGCTTCTGTGCAAGATAGTCGGGGTTAAAAGCGTCACTTAAAGGCTCAGGGCCAAGTGGATCAATCAGTTTCTGTTGCGAGCTTTCATCTAGCCATAAAATACAACCAAAACGACGTGGGTCGTGGTAGCGCAATTGCATATCTTCAAATTGAATAATCAGATGGTCGTGTTTGCGTAAATCTTCATGTGCATCGCAAAGACGAAAACTGCCTGACATACCCAAATGCCACAACATACTGTCTTGTTCAAACTGCGCCAAAATGTATTTGGATCTGCGGGTCAATTGCAGCAGTTTTTGCCCTTTAAGCTTGAGCAAGTCGTCTGGAATGGGCCAGCGTAAACTGGCTTGACGCACTTCTACATTCAGGACTTTTTGATCAAGTAGCGGCAATAGACTAGTTTTGGTAGTTTCAACTTCTGGTAATTCTGGCATGGTACAAATTCAATCCGCTTTTAGAAATTAAGCAGGCAAGGACATACAGTAATGCGCTTAATATTGGGCATTATCCATAGAATACAAGCCATA
Source organism: Acinetobacter sp. YH01007 (assembly GCF_013420425.1). Taxonomy (NCBI): domain Bacteria; kingdom Pseudomonadati; phylum Pseudomonadota; class Gammaproteobacteria; order Moraxellales; family Moraxellaceae; genus Acinetobacter; species Acinetobacter sp. YH01007. The sequence continues at coordinate 22,675 of NZ_VOYC01000004.1, forward strand.
GTGTGCTGTCGCAAAATTATTCTGTGTAAAACAAAAGCAGGCTTTGCAAAAACCATACAACACGTTATAAATAAATCATTTTTAAACATCTATTATAGAAAAACCATCTAAAACAGATGGCAGATTCTGAGTGATTACTTCTTTTTTATTTAATGATTCGCTTTTGGTGAATCGCACTGTATGAGGGCTTGCAGCGTGACATTACTTTTTCAGCCGATTCAATTTGGATCACTGCAACTTGCCAACAAAATTGTTATCGCCCCGATGTGTCAATATTCTGCCAATGAACAAGGTGAATTGAGCTATTGGCATGAGCAGCAATGGGCCAATTATGCCTTGTCGGGCGCAGGGATGTGTATTGTAGAAGCCACGGCAGTGCAGGCAGCAGGACGTATTAGTTATGCAGATTTAGGCTTATGGAATGACATGCAGCGTGCGCAGATGAAAGCACTATTGCATAAAGTCAAAAGTATATCGCCTATGCCATTTGCTGTGCAGTTGGCACATGCGGGTCGTAAAGCCTCAACCGATAAACCTTGGCAGGGCAAAGGTCAGTTTAGCCCAAGTGATGCACATGGTTGGCAGACTGTATCGGCCAGTGAGTTACCATTTCAACCGCACGAACATCCTCCGCATGCTTTAACGCAAGATGAAATTCAACAGGTGATTGCAGACTTTGCCAGCGCCGCAGTGCGAGCGGTGGATGCAGGTTTTGACTTAATCGAAATTCATGCCGCACATGGCTATTTATTGCATCAATTTATGTCACCACTGTCTAATCACCGCCAAGATGAATATGGCGGCAGTTTGGAAAATCGGATTCGCCTTACATTGGAAGTATTTCAAGCGATTCAAAATGCTGTTCCACAAGGCTATCCAATTGGGGTGCGAATTTCTGCAACAGACTGGATGGATGATGCAGATGGCTGGAATGTGGAATCTTCTGTGGGTTTGGCAAAGGCACTAGAGCATTTAGGTGCGGCTTATATTCACGTGTCTAGCGGAGGTTTGCATGTCGATCAAAAAATTGATGTGCATGCGGGTTATCAAACGCCGTTTGCTCATGCAATTAAGCAAGCTGTAAAAATCCCTGTAATTGCGGTGGGTTTGATTACTGAAGCGATGCAGGCAGAAGGTATTTTGCAATATGAACAAGCCGATGCAATTGCGATAGCACGTGCCATTTTATATGACCCACGTTGGCCATGGCATGCTGCGGCAGAATTGGGTGAGCAGGTTGAGATTGCACCACAATATTTAAGATGTCAGCCACACGGATTCCGTCGTTTATTCCAGCCGTTTAAGCCAATAGAGGGTGATGCAGAAACCTGAGATTGGATCACTTAAAATAGGTGAAACTTAAACTATTTTGCCGTGCTTTATTGGAGGATTCGGTGTAAGGTAAATCAGTAAAACCATGCAGAAATATGGGCAACACTGAAAAAGGATGTCAGGGTGTTACTGAGTATTTTATTTCCCATTTGTACCGTAGTACTGTTGGGATATTTTGCCGTCAGAAGCCAATTTATTGAGACCAGTGCGATTCAGTTTCTAGGTCAATTTGTCATGAAAGTGGCGTTGCCTGCATTTCTATTGCAGGCATTGGCCAGTAAAAGTTTGTCAGAAATCTGGCATCCCGCTTATTTTTTAGGTTACGGTGGCGGTTCTATTCTGCTGTTTATCTTTGCCTTTTTACTGTATCGGCATTATTTTAATTCAAACTTAACCCATGCCAGTGTCTTGGCAATGGGTGCATCAATGTCAAATACAGGGTTTATTGGCACTGCTATTTTGACTTTGTTGATTGGCAGTCAATCGGCAATTTATTTGTCTTTAACTTTAATTGTCGAAAATTTAATTATTGTGGCATTGATGCTGATTTTGGCAGAACGAGGGCTACAATCTTCAGCGAAATCAGGTTGGCAGGTGTATGCCGAAACTGTGCAGCGCTTACTGAAAAATCCAGTAATTTTATCTATTTTATTGGGTATGCTGTGCGTATTGTTGAATTTCAAACTGCCGCAAGCTATTGCACAAGTGCTGGAAATGTTGGGCAAAACTGCTTCACCTTTGGCTTTATTTGTGATAGGTGGAAGTTTGGTCGGCATGCAAATCAAGTCGGTGAATTTGCAAAGTATTGTTTTGGTTGCATTCAAAGTATTGCTGATGCCACTCACGATTTTTGGAATTTTATGGGCATTAGATGTGAACCGAGAAATGCTATTTGTCGGGACTTTGCTTGCGGCTTTACCAATGCCAATTGCCTTTGGTATTTTCGGGCAGCACTATGGTTTACATGAAAAAGCCTTAGCCCCCTTGGTGTTGAGTACAGTTTTTGGTTTTGTGATGGTGGCGATTTTATTGACACAATCGGGTAAGTATTTATAGCATCGGTATCGAAGTGCTCAAATCATAAAAAAAGTCTGTACCATGCTGATACAGACTTTTTTAAAAATTTCTCTGATTAATAGCTTTTATAAAGAAACTATCTTAACTTTTCTTAGCGGTTGCCTTGTTGGAAGCTTTGGCTTGATCTGCCATCATTTTTTCAACCACAGCCAATGATTCTTTGGCTTGCGCTACATTTTCCTGTGCCAGTGAGGCAAAAATCTTTTTCGCTTCAGGCAAGTTTTGCGGCACGATATTGCCATTCACAAACATATTGCCCACTGCCATGAGTGCAGGAATATAACCCTTTTGCGCCAAGTTTTGAATGCTTTGCAGCCCTTGCTTAATTGGTGCTTCATCTTTGTTTTTAAAGCCTGTGCTAATTTCGTACAAGGCTTTTGCATGTATGGCTTGATAATGATCTTTGGCAATTAAAGGTTGTAATAGTTTTAAACCTTTTTGGTCAGATGCTGCCGTATTTTCCGAGAAATATAAAACGGCTAAATCGACTGTGGCATCATTAAAACCCTGATTGGATGCCGTCTGTAAATATTGTTTGGCTTTAGCAGCATCCTGTTTTAAACCCAGTGCGCCAGTAAGATAGTTTTTGCCTAAAACATAACTCGCAACTGGGTAGCCTTTTTGGGCAGATTGCTCATACAACTGAATGGCTTTCTTTTCATTTTTTGCTGTGCCTTGTCCAGTTTGTGTCAAATAGCCTAAGTTATACATGGCTTGCGCATTGCCTGTTTTGGCAAGCTTTTCTAATTCCTGATAGGCATCTTTAACCTTGTTGGCTTGAATTAATTGTTCAATTTTGGCAAAAGCAGGATCGGTTGGAATGTTGCTATTTGCCATACTGATGCTGCTAGATAGGGCGATTGCACCCGCAATGAGTAGTTTTTTCATCATTTGAGTTGTACCTTGTTCTCTTTTACACATCATTCCGTTGATGTGCGTTTTGTTTTTACAGTGGTGCATTCATCATAAGTTGAAAAGTGTGAATGTAAATATAAAAAATGTGTACGAATGCTTTTTCATTGTCATTTGAAGGGAATCTTGCGACTCCCTTAACCTGAGCGGGTGGAATCTATTTTATTGCGGACGTGCAACATCGCCATTCAAATGTTCAGGCAAAGCCAATACTTGTACAGCTAACTCTTCCAAAGCACTTGGTTTGGCAACCACCAACGCTTTAAAACCTTCTGCAGTCGCTATGCTATTCACCACTTCCACATCATTATTCAGTTTGGCGGCAGGTGCAGGTGCTTCGCCTGAACCCTGAATTAAATGCAACCAATGTTTTGGTTTGGCTTTAAACCATAAACGTGCCACGACTTCCTGACCCAAATAACAGCCTTTGTCATAATGCACGCCATCTCGTTGATGCAAACGCAATTCCTGCGGTTGAAACACTTCTGCTGTTGAGGCTTGAATCCATGCCTGACCTGTTTCAATCGCTTGTAGTTGCCATGCGTTTAAATCAGTCACTTCAGCTGAAAATTCAGTTTGATTGCCCTGAATGGTTGGGTAAACCGTACCGATGGTTTCAAGCTGCATTTTTGAAAATGCACCAAACTTTTTAATGTGTTTGGCTAAATCTTCGGCTTGGTCGGCTGTGCTGATGATTTCAAAACATTCGGACGAGATTTTTTTAAGCCAGAAGCCAAACTGAACGCGTCCTTTTAAACTGCAAATTGCGGTATAACAGGTTGTATTTTCAGCTAATGTTTCGACATTGACTGTTACCTGACCTTGCAGGAATTTTTGTGCATCGACACCGTTTAAACTTAAAGCACTGAAAGCTAAATCGCGCATGAATAACCTTTCACATTGAAATCTAAGACTAAAGAATGAGGTCAATTTTGCGCTATTTTTCAAAAAAAAGCATTTTTAGGGCAAGAATTTTACTCAAAATGTAATTAAATGTTTCAAAAACCCCTGTTTTTATATTTAAGTATATGAAATATATAGGATTTGGGAAATGGGTTTTTGGCAGCGTACAATGCTTTCGACGGGTGGAAACAATCATCCCATAAGATGTTGAGAACAATAGAGTAAGGGCGAATACCAGATGAATAACAACTACCGCAAACCACTGCAAGGCACTCAGCTCGATTTTTATGACGTGCGACAAGCCGTTGAAGATATCCAGCCAGGCGCTTATGCCAAACTTCCTTATACCTCAAAAGTACTTGCAGAACAGTTAGTGCGCCGTTGTGACCCTGCAATTTTAGAACAATCTTTAAAACAATTGATTGAGCGTAAACAAGAGCATGATTTTCCGTGGTATCCAGCGCGTGTGGTGTGTCACGACATCTTGGGGCAAACTGCGCTCGTTGACTTGGCAGGTTTACGTGATGCGATTGCCGATCAGGGCGGCGATCCTTCTAAAGTGAATCCTGTCGTACCTACCCAGTTAATTGTCGATCACTCTTTAGCTGTGGAATATGGCGGTTTTGACCCAGATGCTTTCCGTAAAAACCGTGAAGTGGAAGATCGTCGTAATGAAGACCGTTTCCACTTTATTGAATGGACGAAAACTGCATTTGAAAATGTTGATGTGATTCCTGCAGGCAACGGCATCATGCACCAGATTAATCTGGAAAAAATGTCACCAGTCATTCAAAACCGTGAAGGCATTGCATTCCCAGATACTTGTGTGGGTACAGACTCACACACACCACATACCGATGCTTTGGGTGTCATTTCTGTAGGTGTAGGCGGTCTTGAAGCTGAAAACGTGATGTTGGGTCGTGCTTCTTGGATGCGTCTGCCAGACATTATTGGTGTGGAGTTGGTCGGTCAGCGTCAGGCTGGTATTACGGCAACGGACATCGTATTGGCTTTAACCGAGTTTTTGCGTAAAGAACGTGTGGTCGGTGCATATTTAGAATTCTTTGGTGAAGGTGCAGATAGCATGTCGGTGGGGGATCGTGCCACGATTTCCAACATGACACCTGAATATGGTGCAACTGCCGCTATGTTCTACATCGATCAAAACACCATCGACTATTTAACCTTAACAGGTCGTGAAGCAGATCAGGTCAAACTGGTTGAAACTTATGCTAAAGAAATTGGTCTTTGGGCATCTGAAATGACACAGGCAGAGTATCCACGTGTATTACGTTTTGACCTTTCAACAGTAACTCGTAACATTGCAGGCCCATCGAATCCGCATGCGCGTGTTTCAACTGCAGACTTAAAAGAAAAAGGCATTGCAGGTGTGGTTGAAAACCGTACTGATGGTTTAATGCCAGATGGTGCCATCATCATTGCTGCGATTACCTCTTGTACTAATACCTCAAACCCGCGTAATACTGTAGCAGCAGGTTTGTTGGCACGTAAAGCCAATGAGTTAGGTTTAGTGCGTAAGCCTTGGGTGAAATCATCATTTGCACCAGGTTCTAAAGCGGCTGCATTGTATTTGGAAGAAGCAGGCGTACTGAAAGACTTAGAAAAACTTGGTTTTGGTATTGTCGCTTATGCATGTACTACTTGTAACGGTATGTCTGGTGCATTAGACCCAGCGATTCAACAAGAAATTATTGACCGTGACTTGTATGCGACTGCTGTGCTGTCGGGTAACCGTAACTTTGATGGTCGTATCCATCCGTATGCGAAACAAGCATTTTTGGCATCGCCACCGTTGGTTGTGGCTTATGCGATTGCAGGAACGATTCGTTTTGACATCGAAAAAGATGCTTTGGGCACAGATCAAAATGGTAACCCGATTTATCTGAAAGATATTTGGCCATCTGATGCTGAAATTGATGCTTTGGTGAAAGAATCGGTTAAACCTGAACAATTCCGCCAAGTGTACATTCCAATGTTCGATTTGGGAGAGTCGGAAAAATCTGAAAGTCCACTCTACGACTGGCGTCCACAAAGTACTTATATCCGCCGTCCACCATATTGGGAAGGTGCATTGGCTGCGCCACGTACTTTAGCCAATATGCGTCCGTTGGCAATTTTGGGCGATAACATCACCACAGACCATTTATCTCCATCGAATGCGATTATTTTAGACTCGGCAGCAGGGGAATATTTGGCAAAAATGGGCTTGCCAGAAGAAGATTTCAACTCTTATGCAACGCATCGCGGTGATCATTTGACTGCACAGCGTGCAACTTTGGCGAATCCGAAATTGTTTAATGAAATGGTGGTACGTTCAGACGGCACAATTAAGCAAGGTTCTAAAGCGCGTGTTGAGCCAGAAGGCGAAGTAATGCGTATGTGGGAAGCGATTGAAACTTATATGAACCGTAAGCAGCCGTTAATTATTATTGCGGGTGCAGATTATGGTCAGGGTTCAAGCCGTGACTGGGCTGCAAAAGGCGTGCGTCTTGCGGGTGTGGAAGCGATTGTGGCTGAAGGTTTTGAGCGTATTCACCGTACCAACTTGGTGGGTATGGGCGTATTGCCACTTGAGTTTAAAGCGGGTGTTAACCGTAAAACTTTAGGTTTGGATGGTACGGAACTTTATAGCGTGATTGGTAATATTGCGCCACGTTCGACTTTGACTTTGGTGATTGAGCGTTCAACGGATGATGGTAAAAACCAAACAATTGAAGTGCCAGTAACTTGTCGTTTAGATACCGAAGAAGAAGTATCTGTGTATGAGGCGGGCGGTGTATTGCAACGCTTTGCGCAGGATTTCTTGGAAGGGAATGTGGCTTGATGATGTTTTAAGAATCTTCTTTAATTTTTCTTCTTTAAAGAAATGTTAGAGAATGATTATTGTTGAGAAAAGACCTCATTGTTAAGTGAGGTCTTTTTTTTTTGGAAGATGAATATATTGTGAATTAAACAGCAAACTCCTTGTAAACCTAACTTAATTTTCTAAAAAGTATCTTTCATTCAAAAAATCAGCAGTTATCAAAAACAATAAAATTTAAAAGTAGAAGTTTATTTGGTTGAAAAACACCCAATAAATACCTATCATAAGATATGTATCAAAAACGATGGAGTAGCCCAATGACTACCGCAAAAGTTTTTATGACAGGACGAAGTCAAGCCATTCGATTGCCTAAAGAATTTCGCTTTGAAGGCAAAGAAGTTGAAATCTTTCGTCGTGGTGATGAAGTGATTCTTCGTGAAAAACCAGTCACGGTAGATCGGTTATTTAAAGCGTTATCCCAAATGCCAAATGACTTTTATGCAGATGAAAGAGAAGATCTGCCGCCTCAAGAACGGGAAATGTTCTAATGCAAGTACAATATTTATTAGATACAAATATTTGTATTTACATTATTAAATACCAACCTGAAATTGTGCGTCAGTATTTTGAAAAACATCTTCCGCATCGAAATATATTAATTTCTGTCATTACGTTGGGAGAATTACGTTTTGGTGCAGAAAAAAGTCAACATAAAGAAAAGGCTTTAAAAGTCATAGATGAATTAACATCAATGATTCAAGTGGTTGAATTGGATGAAAATGTTGCACACCATTATGCAGAAATACGCCAGAACTTTGCATCTAAGGGGCAGATCATTGGCGCAAATGACTTATGGTTAGCAGCACATGCACGTGCAAATCATTGGGTCATGGTCACCAATAACGAAAAAGAATTTACTCGTGTCGATGGATTAAAAGTCGAAAACTGGGTATCTAATCCTTTGTAATTGAGTTAGATTTTTTATAAAAATCATCCTTCGCCCAACTGCCCTCATCACCCGTCAAAATGGACAATAGACAATCATCACAGAATAGATATACTGGATTGACCATTTCTAAACCACACGGAGAACAAAGATGGTAACTGCAGGTGATAAACCAGGAACAGGCTTCTATTTTTGTGTCCAATGCGGGCATCGCGTTTACTTAGAAATTGGTACAGACCGTCTACCACCGTGTACCAAATGCCATGGCACCGAATATAACAACAAGGTTGCCTAAGCTACACGACTTAAAACAGCTGATCCTGTTTTTAATCTAAAGCCCTATCACCCGATGGGGCTTTTTGCTATTTTACCTAAAGAAAACCCAAGGCAATGAGGTACAACATGGAAACAATACTCGGTTTATGTGTCGGCATTGGGCTAAGTGCTGCCAGTGGTTTTCGGGTTTTCGTACCTATATTGGTTATGAGTGTTGCCGCGCTCATGGGTTGGTTTGAACCCTTAAAAGGTTTTGAATGGTTGGCGATGCCTGCTGTTTGTCTGGCTTTGACCGTGGCAACAATCAGTGAAATTGCTGCGTATTATGTACCGTGGGTTGATAACTTACTCGATACCGTTGCAACGCCTGCCGCCATGATTGCAGGTACACTCACCACAATGGCTGTAAGCAGTGGCGAAATGTCGCAATTTGCCAGTTGGGCTTCTGCCATTATTGTCGGTGGTGGAACAGCAGGTGTGGTGCAAATGAGTACAGTTGCGGCACGTGGTGTATCAACCGCAACCACAGGCGGTGTTGCAAATCCTGTGATTTCTACAGGAGAGTGGATTGGGGCTGCCGTACTTTCAGTGTTGTCCTTCATTGTGCCTGTATTGGTGGTTTTTGTGGTGCTCCTGACCTTAATTTGGGCAATTCGCTGGATTCGAGGAAAAAAGAAAGTTGTTGAATCCTCCACATAGGTTTGTGGTCAGTTTGAAAATATTTTAAAAATAAGTGTGGTAATAAATTTAATATTTGAGCTTTATTTGATGATTTAAGTGCATAAAAAATGTCTATTTGGAAAATTTTTTAAAATATGACTTAAAAAGTGATAAAAATTTTAAAAATTAATCAAAATAAAATCATTACGGGGAAACAATCCCATCCTCAAATCACTACTATATATCTCAAGGGTGTGATGGGGATCGAAAAGAGTAGATTGCTACCAGTTGCGTACAACGTGCGTGTAGTACTTACCCAAAAGGTCTCGATTCGGCTTAGGACGCTATAAACCAGAAGTTTATAGGCTATAAGATCATGGCTTATCCAGCATGATAGTTGAAGTAAACCACAGTTGTTTTCCCTAACACCCTAAAGAATATTGTTAAAAATATAAAAAACAAAACAAGATCAAGACAATAAAATCCAGACAAAATAAAAGCTTAAATGAATTTTAAACCATCTTTCTGCTACAAAACTCCCATCAAATTTTTCATTCAAATCTGTTAATTTGCAATAATCATCTACATCTAATTAGGTGTGATATGAGTGTTGATTACGATTTTTGGTGTCGTTTATTACTGACCTGCGCACTGATTAACTATGCCATTTTAATGCTGTGGTTTGTGGTGGTGATTTTCGCGCATGACTGGCTGCGACAGTTACATGGCAGATGGTTCAAATTGTCAGATGCAAGTTTTGATGCCATTCATTATGGCGGCATGGCAGTCTATAAAATTGGGGTATTGCTATTGAATATTGCGCCACTCATTGCGCTGTATATGATGCGACCTTAATTTAAAACTCTATAAACAAGCATCGAAAAGCATAGAAACAACCGCTTTAGACAGTACATTAAAAACACACGGTCATTGAAATAGAGGCGAAAAGCCCGCAATTTGAGGAGTTGGCAAACATGAATCAATTTAAACCTGCACTGATTTTAGGCGGTCTAATTTGTTTGGGGATGGTTATCGCGGGTTGGATTTTGGGCAATAGCGCACTCAAAATTAAACAATATGAGCGTGTGGTTTCAGTCAAAGGTTTGTCTGAACGAGAAGTAAAAGCCAATGTGGCGGTGTGGCCAATTCGTTTTAGTACTGCCAGTCAAGACTTGGCAGCGCTATACGACACCATGCAAAGCCAAACCTCCCAAATTCAAAACTTTTTAAAAAATGAAGGTTTTAGTTCTGAAGAAATTACCATTGCGGCACCTGTAATTACCGATAAATACGCCCAGCAATATGGTGGCGATGGTAATGTTGCTTTACGTTATACCGCACATCAAACCATTACGGTCTATACCAAAAATATTGATAAAGTGCGCAGCGCACAAAGTCGCTTGGTCGATTTAGGTAAAAATGGAATTGCCTTTGGCGGTGAGGATTACGGGCAACGCACCGAATATTTATATACGCAACTAAATGACATCAAACCTGCCATGATTGAGCAAGCCACACAAAATGCCCGCAGTGTTGCAGAAAAATTTGCTGCAGATTCTGACAGTCGTTTAGGCAAAATTAAATCGGCCAATCAGGGCGTATTTAGTATTGAAGACCGTGACAGCAACACGCCATATTTGAAAAAAGTACGTGTGGTGTCTACGGTGGAATACTATTTAGCAGACTAAGTTTGGCAGACTAAGTTTCGCAGACTAAGTTTGACAGATTAAGCTTGGCAGACTCAGCCAATTTAAAATCTAAATCTTTACACTAAAAAGTACATCGCCCGACTGAATTGACAGTTCGGGCTGTGCTTGATATTTTGCCCGCACCGCTTTGTATGCTGTATGTTCATGGCTTTAAACGACAACTTTATTTATGCACCTCCACAAGATCCCTTAGTAATTGTCTATGAAGATGACGATTTATTGGTGATTGATAAGCCCGCAGGTTTATTGTCGGTGCCTGGGCGTTTGCCCGAACATCAGGACAGCGCATATTTAAGAGTACTCGCAGATTATCCTCAGGCAAAAATTGCCCATCGTTTAGATATGGCGACCTCAGGCATTCTCATGTTCGCCAAGCATCGTGATGCAGAAGTCGCATTGAGTAAAATGTTTCAGGCGCGAACAGTAGAAAAAAACTACATTGCTTTAATTCAAGGCAAACTTGAAGGTGAGGGCAGTGTCGATGTGCCTTTAATTACCGATTGGGAAAACCGTCCACGCCAAATTGTGCATTTCGATTTAGGCAAGCCTGCGCAAACGCTGTATCAGGCTTTGGAATATTGTGCGGTTGAAGATATTACCCGTGTATTGCTCACCCCGCTTACAGGGCGCTCACATCAGTTACGAGTACACATGCAATATATTGGACATCCCATTACAGGCGATAAGTTATATCATCCTGAACCGAAAAAAAGCACTTTAGGTCGGATGGCGCTGCATGCCAGTTATTTGGCTTTCACGCAACCTTTAAGCCAAGTTCCTGTTGCAATTCGAGCACAGCTTCCTTTTTAGAGATTTTTGGATTCAATTTTTCTAACAGGCGCATATTTTTCAATTTTTTTGTGAAAATACTCAAAAATTGGGATAGTCTTCGTGCCGCTAACTCGCTAACGTATCCTTAGAGCTGTCGTTATTCATTTGCCTTGGCATAAATAAAGGATGTGAATAACTCGCTGTTTTAAAACTTTGTGTTTTTGAGTGTGGTGGGCTGTCAAAGCGGGTTAGAAAGCGTCTTTAAAAACTGAAGATGGTTTTTCAAAATATGGCAGACCAATGCGGGTGGGAGAAGTTATATGCTGTATATATTGGGTGCAATCATTATTGTTTTGGTGGTGATTATTTTTTGGCAATCTCAGCGCCGCCGTGAGTTGTCTGCCAGCATTCAATCTTTACAAAGCAATTTAGACCGCACTCGCTCCAATTTGGCGTCCGATGAGTTAGAAAGTAATGAATTAGAGCATCAGCTCACCATGCTACGCATCGAAATAGGCAGTTTAAAAGGTCGTTTAGAAACCTTGCAGCACTATCAACATATTTTAGACGTTGAGCAATATGTATTAGAACGTCGCCAACAAGTAGAAATGTTTGTAGAAATGATTAAATCCGAAGCGGAAAATACGCGGGAGCAGTGCAAGCAACAAGTTGAAAAAGTTCGAGATTTTTTAGCCGAGCATGAGCAAAAAACCAAAGCCAAAACGCTTAAAACAGCACAAGATCAATTGGGTGCTTTTTATAACTTGGTTGAAGAACGTCAGCAACTCGAACAGGTTATGACCGCGCTGTATCATAAAATTGAACATCATACGCCTGCTTTTCAGTTGCCTGCACAGCAGCTATTGGATGATCTGATTGAAGGTTATGGCTATAGTGATGCAGCACAACACCTGCAGCAAGTACGACACAAGATTCAAGATGCGGTCAAAAATCAAGAAGTTGCGCATTGTGCTTTTGTCGATGAGCAACGCCGTCTAGCGGCAGTGACTTTGCTGGCTCAAGCATTTAATAGTAAAGCAGATTTATATTTGGCGCAGCTGACTGAACATAATCTGGCTGAATCGCTTCAAGCTTTGCAGGATGATTTTACTTTGCTGAATCATTATGCGGCTGCATTTGGACACGCAAAAATTCTAGACTCTTACTTAACACTTCGACAAGAAGAATTAAAGTTTGCTGCTTTACTGTTGGCATTTAAACAGGAAAGCATCTTGTCAGATGCCACAAATTAAACTGGCTGCAAATGCTTAAAGCAATTGTAGTGTCATGTAAAAGCAAGCTTCTAGGTAATTCAGACTAAAGTCAGTGTAAAACGAGATGAAAATTGAGTCCTTCGGGCAAATTTGTGCTATGTTGAATTCACTATTTTGTCACTTGCCAGATATATATTGGCTAAAAAGATAACAAGGATATTCGCATGACACGTGACTATGAACAATTCCCTGATGATGATAATGGCAATGTACTTTGGCAAATGCATGAAGATGGGGATGACCTGACAGAGCCACATGAGATTGAGTACTCCATCGCTTTTACCACACAAGAACAAGCTGAAAAATGTGCTTTGTATTTGTTGGCCGAAGAACAAAAAATTTCATTATTCCAAGATGAAGAATCTGACGCAGTTGAATGGATCATTACCATTTATGTTTACATGGAACCAGAGTATTCAGACATTGTCGATTTAGAGCAATGGTTCAGCAAAATTGCTGAAGAACATGGCGGTGAATACGATGGCTGGGGCTGTATGGCTTACGTCTACGATGATGAAGACGAAGACGATTACGAAGATTAAATCGGGTATCTGAAAAGCATGTGTTGATCACATGCTTTTTTATTTGTGATACATAATCTGCTGCCTAAAACTTTGGCGCTGATGACGTCATCATAAAAGATGCATAGGTGCAAATATGGATATTGCAATGAAACGCGCTTATCTTGAAGCGACTCAGGCAGATGGAACACGGGTGTTGGTTGATCGTTTATGGCCGCGTGGTGTGAGTAAAGAACGCGCTCGTATTGACTTATGGCCCAAAGAAATTACGCCTTCGACTGGGCTGCGTAAATGGTATCATCAAAACCCTGAACAACATTGGGATGAGTTTCAGCAGCGTTATATAGCTGAATTAGCAGAGCAAGAAGAGGCTTTACAGGCGTTGTGTGAACTGGCACAGCAGCAAAAAATCACTCTGGTCACAGCAGCTAAAGATGAGCAGCACAATCATGTAGTGGTATTAAAACGCGTGATGCTGCAACGCTTAGCACAGTCCAATTAAAGAGTTTTATTTGATTATCCTTGTGCTTTATAAGGATTTTAAGTTTATGAAAATTCAGTAAAAAATGCTATAATATAGTTTTTGAGGTTTTTTATGTCTTTGCCAAATTGCCCAAAATGCCAATCAGAATACACTTACCAAGATGGCGACCTACTGATTTGTCCTGAATGCTCACATGAGTGGAAAGAAGGGGAACAGCTAGAAGAAACTGCTGCTGTGATTAAAGATGCAAACGGCAACGTGTTGGCAGATGGCGACACGGTGACTGTGATTAAAGACCTGAAGATTAAAGGTTCTTCGGCTGCTGTAAAAGTGGGAACGAAAGTGAAAAATATTCGCTTAATTCCAGATGCAGCAGATGGTCATGACATTGATTGTAAGATTGATGGCATGGGGGCTATGAAATTAAAATCTGAATATGTGAAAAAAGCTTAAGTTTAAGCAGATTTCAACAGCGCAGGCGACTTGAGTTGCCTGCGCTTTTTTATGGAGTTTATAAAAGTATTTTAGTATTCAAATTGAGCAACAATAACTTTAAGAGTGTACAAAATTAATACTGTTTTCTTGTGCCTAAGTCCTTTATATTTTAAGTGAAAAGAATAATTTTTAGGCAGTTTAAAGCCTAGCATCATTCAACAACACACTTCACCACTCATAAGAAAACTGGGGGCAAGTATGTCAGGATGGTTTGAGATTTCACAAGCAAGCAATGGTCAGTACCGCTTTGTACTTAAAGCTGGGAATGGCGAAATTATCTTAACCAGTGAACAGTATAAGGCGAAAGCATCGGCAAAAAATGGCATCGCTTCGGTACAAAAGAACAGTCAGGATGATGGGCGTTATGATCGACTGACATCTAAGAATGATAAGCCGTATTTTAATTTAAAAGCTGCCAACCATCAGATTATTGGTACGAGTCAGCTCTATACTTCTGAACAATCACGTGACAAAGGAATTGAGTCAGTGAAAACCAATGGCGCAAGCACCACGGTCAAGGATTTAACACAGGAATCGTAATTTTTTACATTAAATCTTGATGTTCAATTGCATTAGAAAAGCATGCTCTGGCGTGCTTTTTTATTGAGCTGAGTAGGCAAGGTGCTAAATTTAGCTTTGATTGAGCCGTTGAATTATAGATGACCATTTCAGGAGTTGCGAAGATTATGAATTTCAGATGCAATCTAAAAATATTGCTGGCGATCAGTGGTTTATTCGGTAGTGTTGGTATTTTTGCAGCACCGATCACTGCTGAAAAAACGATTGCTTCAAGCCAGTCGACTGCTTTGCAAGGACTGTATTTTCAGCATCAAGATTGGGAGTTGGCCTGTGATAATACAGGAACCTGCCGTGCCGCAGGCTACCAAAGCGATGATGATTTTGAACAACCGATCAGTATGTTATTGACCCGTCAAGCAGGTGCAAAGAGTGCTGTACAAGGGCAATTGCAAATTCAAGAAGATATTGCTCAAGCGACTTTATTTTTAAATGGACGCACTTTGCAACAATTAAACTTTCATGAAAGTATCGCCAATTTATCTGCTGCCAGTGTGCAAAAGCTGTTGGCGCAGGCGCGTCAGCATGTCGTGATCGAGTTAAAACATGGTCAACAACGCTGGAAATTGTCTGATGCAGGCATGAGTGCAGTGTTGCTAAAAATGGATGAATTTCAAAAACGTGTGGGTACAGACTCCGCAATATTGGCAAAAGGCAATCAAGCATCCACGCAGGTCTTAAAAGCGCAAGCGATGCCTAAAATTAACATTCTCATGCAGCCTCAACACCGAACCGCCAAAGCACAGGTGCTTACCGCGGCCAGTGCAGAAAAGTTATATCCAATTTTACAAAAAACTGTAGATCGTGAAGATTGTTATATGCTGTTTGAACCTGAACAAGCAGAACAGCAGATTCATACTTATCCCTTAAATCAAGATAGCGTGTTGGTTGAGGCAAGCTGTTGGCGAGGGGCTTATAATTGGGGTGTGGCTTATTGGGTTATGGATAAAAAACTGCAAAAGATACAGCAATTTGTAACTGATTCTGCTTCAGAATTTAGCAATGGACAGATTTTTGCCTATCAAAAAGGGCGTGGAATTGGCGATTGTTTCAGTCAAATTGAGTGGGCGTGGAATGGTCAGCAGTTTGTCAAAAGCTATCAATTCGATGCAGGACAATGCAAAGGTTTTGCAGGCAGTGCATGGGAAATGCCAAGCTTTGTCAGCAAGGTTGAATAAATGACATTCACTAGGGTCTGTTGACATTTCATAAATGGCTTGTGCTGTAGGCTAAAACTGAGCAGACCCTAATAAAAGCTGAAATTTTTTAGATAAATCTGGAGCTCGCTGGATGCACTGTTTAAGTCGCGTGTGCGACTAATTTTTCAATGATTTCATCCAACTTTTTCAGACGCTTGATTTCATCCCATAAAGCTTTGGCTTCGGGGTAATGTTTCGACATCATACCGAGCCATTGTTTATAACGTCCTAGCATGCCAATTTCAGTTTTGGCAGGGCCGTGAATAAAGCGAATTTGCAGTTGCAGCAAATCTTGCCAACTCAGCAAAGGCAGGTCTGAATTTTGACGAATACATTGGGTCAAATCTGGAGTGGTGACTGCACCGCGGCCAATCATCAAATCTTCACAGCCCGATTCTAACTGGCATTGTTTGGCATCGGCATTGTTCCAAATTTCACCATTGGCGATGACGTTAATCTTCAAGGCTTCACGAATAGGACGTAGCTGATCCCAAAATGCGGGAGGCGTATAGCCATCGGCTTTGGTACGTGCATGTACTGTAACCCATGCTGCGCCTGCATCTTCAATGGCGTGCGCATTTTCTAGCATGAAGTTCCGATCCATATAGCCTAGACGCATTTTGGCAGAAACTGGAATATGAGCAGGAACGGCATCGCGAACCGCTTTAACCAGTTCATATACTACTTCGGGTTCATCGAGTAAAACTGAACCGCCACGATGCCGATTGACTGTTTTGGCAGGGCAGCCAAAGTTCATATCAATTGCAGGTGCACCCATAGCCGCAACTTTGGCTGCATTGGCGGCTAACATTTCAGGATTATTCCCCAAAAACTGAACATGCACAGGCGTACCTGCCGCAGTTTTGCCATTGGTGAGTAGTTCTGGGCAATAGGTGTGGTAGATATGGTCTGGCAAAATGCTGTCTGTGACCCGAATAAACTCTGTTACACACCAGTCAAAACTGCCTACAGACGTGATTACATCACGCATGATGGGGTCGGTTAAGCCTTCCATGGGTGCAAGAATCAGTTTCACAAGATGCTGCCAGTTCAAACAAAAGTGGAGTTATACGTTTTTTTCTGTGGGTTGTCTAGGAAAAGGGTTTTGAATTGAAGTGGTTGTAGCTAAGGTTCTGGTATTTAAGCTGTTTTATTTGACACAGTGATCTGTATCTCAAGTTTTATCTAGTCCATGCAGTTGATGTGCATCCTAGACTAGATCTTTTAATTGAGTTCTTACATCGTTAGAAATCATTTAAATGATTGGCTTAATTTAAACAGCCCATTCCCCCTCGACTATGCTATTAAATAATTGATCATCCTACACTTTGAATGAGCAAAATAAAAACACCTTACTTACTCAAAATCATTTCCAACACAAATTTAGAACCAATAAAACCGAGCGCCAATAAAAAGAAGCCAATAATGGTAAAGCGAATCGCTTTTTGTCCACGCCAGCCAAACTTATAACGCCCAAGTAACAACGACCCATAGACAAACCAAGAAATAATACTAAAGGCAGTTTTATGTGCTAAATGCTGTGCAAAGAAATGTTCTACCGTAAAGAAACCAAAACCTAGTGCGACTGTGAGTAAGGCAAAACCTGCAATCAACATATCAAACAGCAAAGATTCCATATCTTGCAAAGACGGCAGCAAATTTACCCAAACCCGACGTTTTTGTTTGTTTTTCAGTTCGCGGTTTTGAAACCACATGAGCACGGCATGAATGGTCGCCATCAACAATACGGCATAAGCAGACAGCGATAAAATAATATGAATATCTAAACCAATCGAGTTTTGGTTAATAAATAAATTATGTTGGCTGAATGAAAAACCTGCAATTAAACCCACTGCTGCTACAGGAATACCAATCAAATTTAGCGCAATTACAGGTCGGTAACTGCTGAACAGCAAGCTCAATAACAACATTAAACCCGCAGTAAATGACATTAGGTTAAACACGTTGTAGTTGACACCCATCGGCGTCCACATATCGTTATACAACACGGCAGCATGCAGCAATAAGCCCAAACTGAGCAGAGAACGAATAAACCAGTGATTTGGCGCACGTTTAGACATTAAATGTGAAAATAAATACCAAAAAGAACTGGTATAAGCGATTAATGCTAAAATCGTATAAACCAAGGGGAGACTGATCATGTCAAACCTTTTTCAGGATGATGAATATTCATTTATATAAATTCGATGCGAACTACAGTATCCTATAGCATCTTGTGCATAAATTTTCTATTTTAAAGAAACATTTTTTTGCTAATGGCTATTTTAAGCGGAATTTGCAATGTTTGATACCTTAACAGAACGACTCACGCAGAGTTTAAGAAATGTTACTGGCTCAGGGCAGCTAACCGAAGACAATATTAAAGATACGTTACGTGAAGTACGTATGGCACTTCTTGAAGCCGATGTGGCGTTACCTGTAACTCGTGAATTCATCGCGAAAGTTAAGGAAGAGGCATTGGGTCAGGAAGTGATGACTCAGTTATCCCCTGGTCAGGCGTTCGTCAAAATTGTCTATGACGAACTCACAAAAATGATGGGCGAGGCCAATGAAAGCCTTGACCTTGCTGCCAAGCCACCGGTTGTGGTGTTATTGGCAGGTTTGCAGGGTGCGGGTAAAACCACCACTGCAGCAAAATTGGCACGTTTCTTACAAGAACGTCAAAAGAAAAAAGTGGCGATGGTGTCTGCCGACGTTTACCGTCCTGCGGCAATTAAACAGCTACAAACGGTTGCAGGCGAAGTTGGCGCAATTTTCTTTGACTCAAATGCCAATGAAAACCCTGTCGATATTGCCAACCGTGCCATCGAACAGGCAAAAATTCAGTTTGCTGATGTGTTAATTGTCGATACTGCAGGTCGTTTGCACGTCGATGATGACATGATGGATGAAATCAAGGCATTACATTCAGCGATTAAACCGACTGAAACCTTGTTCGTGGTTGATGCCATGACGGGTCAGGATGCGGCAAATACAGCCAAAGCCTTTAATGATGCCTTGCCATTAACAGGTGTAATCCTTACTAAAACTGATGGTGATGCGCGCGGTGGTGCAGCACTTTCAGTTCGTGCGATTACGGGTAAACCAATTAAATTCTTGGGGATGGGTGAAAAACTCGATGCCCTAGAGCCATTCCACCCAGAACGTGTTGCACAACGTATTTTGGGCATGGGTGACGTGCTGTCTTTGGTCGAAGAAGTTGAACGTAAAATCGACAAAGAAAAAGCCGAAAAAATGGCGAAAAAACTGCAAAAAGGCGGCAGCTTCAACTTTGAAGATATGCTGATGCAGTTTGAACAAATGAATAAAATGGGCGGCATGATGGGCTTCTTAGACAAGTTGCCTGGCATGAGCAACTCAGGTATTCAAGATGCAATTGCGCAAGCCAATCCTGAAAAGCAAGTGAAAAAGATGGAAGCGATTATCCAGTCGATGACCATCAAAGAGCGTCGTAACCCAGACCTGATGAATCCAAGCCGTAAAAAACGTATTGCTGCGGGTTGTGGTATGGATGTGTCAGAAGTGAATAAGTTGATCAAGCAACATGCACAAATGGCAAAAATGATGAAAAAATTTGCCAATCCATCGGGCATGGCAAAAATGATGCGTTCACTGGGCGGTTTACAAAAGCAATTCAGTGGCGGCGGTATGGGGCCATTGTTTGGTGGCAACGACCCAACCAAGAAATAATTGTTAAAAACATCTTAGAATCAAAGTGTTAAAAAAGCAGGCGCATAAAAATGCGCCTGCTTTTTTGTTGTTCTTTATTCGTAGATGACAGCTACACCGAAAGATTTATCAGCGTAGATGGAGCAATGTTTGGTTTTTAGTGCACTTCATGGGTTGCATATTGAATATAACGCTGCAAACCTTTGAGCAATAAATCTTGCTCGACTTGCGGTTGATATTGCTGCAAGAATTTGGCAAACAGCGGTGCATCGCCACCCGTTAAAATCAGTTTACGTGGTGACTGTCGAATTACATGCTCAATGGTGCTGAGCAAGCCGAGTAAAATACCATGATGAACAGCATCAATGGTGCTGCGTCCTGGGGTGAGTTCATCAAATGCAGCATCGGGAATTTTAATGCCTTTGGTGTTTTGAATCAGTGCATCACGTTGCAAATATAAGTTCGGTAAAATATAGCCGCCTAAATGCGTCAGTCCATCCGCCAAATCAATAGTCAGCGCCGTACCACAACTAATGACACAATAATTTTCTTGTGGGTCATTTGCCACGGCAAGCACTTGCAGCCAGCGATCTATCCCCAGTTGTTGAATATCATATTCACAATGCAAACCTGCATAATCTGCATGCACTTTGGCATAAATCACAGGCACATTCAGGGTTTTTAAAATCAAGTGAATGCGTTGATTATTCTTCTGATCTTGTACCGATGACACGCCTACTTTATGCACATTCAGACTTTTAAAGTGTTGAATCAAACCCAGCAACAAATCGGCAGGAGATTGCAAATGCAATTCTGCTTCATGTTCGATGATGCGGTCTTGTTCTGTGACCCAATATTTCAGGCGGGTGTTACCAATATCTAGCCATAAATTTTTCATGAAGATGACTCGGCATGATCGATAGGGCGTAAACGTCCCTGATAAAAAACTTCAAGCCCTTGTGCCGTTTCAATTTGCACTGCGCCATCATCCTGAATGCCTAAAAAAGTACCCTGACAAGTACCTTTAAAATGTTCAAATTCAACTTGTTGTTGCATAAATGCGGCATGATGATTGAAGCGAGATGCCAAATTATAGCAATCGTGATTAAACCAGTCGCAGGCTTGTTGAATGGCAAGATAAAGCTCTGCGATCAGGCGCACACGATCAATAGATACCAAACCCAGTTCGGTTAAAGATGTGGTTTTTTGATCAATAACTGCTGAGCTGACAGGTGCAAGATTAAGCCCAACCCCAACAATGACTTGCTGTGCAGAAATTGGCTCAATTAAGATGCCGCCCCATTTGCCTTGCGGGCTGTATAAGTCATTTGGCCATTTTACTTGTAGATTCAGCGCCTGTAGACTCGGCATTTGCAAGATATTTAACGCAATTTCTAAAGCCAAACGCCCATTTACAGGTGTTCGTAAATTTAGCAATGTGCTTAAATAGATGTTCCCTTCGGGTGATACCCATTGCCGTTGACGTTGTCCTCGACCATGCGTTTGTCTGGTACTGCATACCAAGACACTCTGCACACCTTTTTGTGCAATTTCCCGTACATCATCATTGGTGGAAGTGGTAATCGGCTTCAGGATGAGTACTTCTGGAAGCTGTCCTGCTTCTGTGAGTTGTTGTTGCAGTTGTCGGGTTTCTACATCCATACGAATTTACAAATAGTGGAATATATTTATGGAGTTAATCATATATTTATTGATTGGTGCAATTGCTGGATTTGCAGCAGGGCTGTTTGGCGTGGGCGGCGGCTTAATTATTGTGCCAATTTTATATATTGTGTTCACTCAACTCAATTATGACCCATCGGTGTTAATGCACATGGCGGTGGGGACATCATTGGCAACCATTATTGTAACTTCGATCAGCTCAGTTACGGCACACCATAAAAAAGGTGCGGTGATGTGGCCTGTATTTCGTAATCTTGCGCCTGGTTTAATTGTGGGTGCATTTGTTGGTGCAGGTATTGCCGATTTCCTTTCGGGGCAAGGCTTACAATTATTAATTGGCGGTTTTGCACTGTGGGTGGCTTTTAAGATGTTTAGAGGCGCAAATATTGCGGTTGATCCTTCACATCATTTGCCTTCAACTGCAAAGCAAGTCATGGCGGGCGGTGGGATTGGCATTGCCTCTGCAATTTTTGGGATTGGCGGTGGCAGTTTAACAGTGCCGTACTTAAACCGTTACGGCGTGGTCATGCAAAAAGCGGTAGCAACCTCAGCCGCTTGTGGTTTGCCAATTGCGGTGGCGGGCGCATTAGGCTTTATGTGGTTTGGTAAGCAAGCCGAAGTTGCAGTACCCAATACCATTGGTTATATCCACATTTATGCATTTATAGGCATTAGTGTGATGAGCTTTATTACTGCCAAAGTTGGTGCGAAAGTGGCACATTTGTTATCGCCAGCGATGTTGAAAAAATGTTTTGCCTGCTTGCTGACCACCGTTGGCTGTTATTTTGTATATCAGGGTATGCGAGTATTTTTCTAAGTTGAGTCGCTATTTTCTTTGTTTTAAGCCATGTAAAATTGGCTCTAGCGCCATGAAATTGTCGGACAATGTCATGGCGTTGTGATCTGTTTCGCAGTAAAAAGAAAGATGCTTGTATCGGAGCTATGCTTGCAGTCGAAGGATGATCCTGAGATGTCTTAAATGAGAGTAGCTCCGAATTTTCATCACTGCATCTTATAAAAACAAGATAGGAACAGTATGCAACAACAAGAATCAGAAAGTTTATCGGAACAAATTGCCCGACACATCGCAGAACAGATTATTAGCGGTGATTTGGTTGAAGGTGAGCGTATTCAGGAATTGCGCATCGCCAAAGAACTGGACGTGAGTCGTGGTTCGGTACGTGAAGCGCTGTTGTTATTGCAACGTACTCATCTGATTGAAATTTTTCCACGTCGTGGTGCAATTGTGTCGGAAATGTCGGCACAGCAAGTCCGAGCTTTGTTTGACAGCAGCAGTTTGTTATTGGGTTATATTGTGCAGCGTATTGCGGACACGTGGCGAATGCATGAAGCTGAAGCCTTACAACAACTTTTGCTGCAACTGGCAGAGCAATGTCGCTTGGGCAATACTGAAAAGTTTTATGATTTAATTTTTCAATATCTGGCACGGCAGCCTGATATGGTGGGAAATTTATATTTAATGAAGTTCTATCAAGAGTTATTGCCATCGTTAAGACGCAGTTACTTTTTGACCTTAAATACTTCGCGTCGGGAGTTACAAGAATCTTTTGAATTATTTAAACTGGTGAGTGATGCAATTTTAAGCAGAAAATCACAACAAGCCACTTTATTTATGGAAGATTTTTGCCGACACTTGCGCAACTTGGTGTTGGAATCTCTGACCCGTATGAAACAGATCGAGCTTGCATGGGCAAGACGTTCACGCCGTTAATTGGGACATTATGCGTTTAAGCAGTTTAAAACTTTCTGGCTTCAAATCTTTTGCCGACAGTACGACCTTACATTTTAAAGCCAACCGTACCGCTGTGGTGGGGCCGAATGGTTGTGGTAAATCCAATGTGATTGACGCCATTCGTTGGGTGATGGGCGAATCTAGTGCGCGCCAGTTGCGTGGCGGCAGTATGCAGGATGTAATTTTCACAGGAACTGCCAAACGCAAACCTGTAGGTGTAGCCAGTGTTGAACTGCGTTTTGACAATACCTATGGCAAATTGGGCGGTGCTTATAACGCCTATAATGAACTGTCGGTACGTCGGCAGGTCAACCGTGATGGTAAGTCTGAATATTTTTTAAATGGAACCAAGTGTCGTCGTCGTGACATCACCGATATTTTTCTGGGTACAGGTTTAGGCCCGCGTTCTTATGCAATTATTGAACAGGGCATGATTAATCGTTTGGTTGATGCTAAACCTGAAGAAATGCGGGTGTTTATTGAAGAAGCGGCAGGCGTGTCACGTTATCAGGCGCGTCGTCGTGAAACCATGCTGCATTTGGATCACACCACGCAGAACTTGGCGCGTTTGGAAGATATTGCTTCAGAACTAAAATCGCAATTAAAAACCTTAAAACGTCAGTCAGAAACAGCAATTCAATACAAAGCGCTTGAGAGCGAAATTCGCACCATTAAAGTCGAAGTGTTGTCTTTTCAGTGTGAACAAAGTGCACGTTTACAGCAAGAATATACCCTGAGTATGAATGAGTTAGGGGAAAGTTTTAAATTGGTGCGCTCTGAGCTGACCACTTTGGAACATGACTTAACTGCGACCAGTGAGTTGTTTCAGCGTTTGATTCAGCAATCGACACCGCTACAGCAAGAATGGCAACAGGCAGAAAAGAAACTGGCTGAACTGAAAATGACTTTGGAACAAAAACAAAGTTTGTTTCAGCAAAATACCGCGACTTTATCGCAGCTTGAACAACAAAAAGCACAAACCAAAGAGCGTTTGCAGTTGATTGAATTGCAGCTAGAGAGTTTGGTCGATCAGCAAGAAAACCAACAGGAAAATCTACAGCAGCAAGATCATTTGGCGCAGCAGCAGAGCCAGCAATTTCAGGATTTAAAAGCACAGCAACAAACCCAAGCTGCACAATATGCCCAAGTCAAAGCGCAAGTAGAACAGCAACAACAAAAGCATGTGCACATGCAGGCGCAAAGTGAGCAGTTAGCCAAAAATATCAGCCGTATTGAACAGCAAAAACAAACCCTGACACAGCAGTTTGCACAAATTCAGCCGCAAGATCAGCAAGAGGGAATGCAACAACTGCAAGACGAAAAGACCCGCTTGCAGGCTGAAATGCTAACACTAGAACAGAATATTCAAGACAGCACTCAGCAACTCGCCACGTTGCAGACCAACTATAATGAGCACAAAGCACAGTGTGCGACCTTAAAATCTGAGATTCAGATTTTGCAGTCAGAACAGAAAAACCTCAATCAATTGCTCATTAAGCAAAGTCCAAAAGCCCAAACCGATGTGGTGCAGTTGATGCAAGTATTACAACTTGCAGATGTGGCGAAACCACATGCCAATTTAATTGAAAAGTTCTTGGCTAAATGGTTATCTGCGCAGGTGGTAGAAGCAGATATTGAATTTCAGGACAGCCGCGCACGTCAGCTAAAAATTCATTTGGCTGTAGATTCAAAAACATCAAAAATACAGCTTTCGGGGTGTGAGTCGCTCAGTGACTGGATTGCTTCACCGCAAAGTAGCTTGTGGCAAAGTGTCGCAATTACAGAAAGTTTATCGCAGGCTTTGGCATTGCAAGTGCAATTACAAGCAGGGCAGTCTATCCTTAGTTTAGATGGTTATCATGTGGGAGCAGACTGGGTAATCGGGCTGTTTTATGATGAAGCGGCACAGGCAGGGCAAGGGGCATTAAGCCATCGGATTCGCTTGGATGAAATTGAACAGGCGTTGGCGTTGCAACTGCCACAATATGAGCAAGCAGAACAGCAACTGCCTGAATTGCAGCAACAGGTAAAACAGTTGCAGCAGCAATTGCAGCAACAACAGCAACAGCTCAAACAGCAACAGCAAGCCTTGCAAACGCTAGATGTGCAAATGGCGAAAGCCGAAAGTGCGGCACAGGCTTTTGCAGTACAGCAACAGCAATTACAGCATCAATTGGCACAATTAGATGAGCAGCTTGAAGAAGATGCCATGCAAAAAGATGATCTGGAAATTGATTTGCATGCTTTGGCTTTTAAACTTGAGCAAGCCTTACCGCAGTATAAAATCTTGCAATTTCAGGTCGAGCAGCTGAATGAGCAGCTGGATAGTTCACAGCAACAGTTTCAGCAGCAGCAACAAGAAGTGGATCTGTTACGTCGTCAAGCGGTACAAACTCAGCAGCAAATTGAACTGTTAGAAAAAGATGCCACTTTCTTAAAAGCACAATATCAACAAATTGTGGCGCAAATGGAACAAGCCAAAAAGTTTGTCGATCCTGTTCAGTTGGAATTGCCTGACTTGGAAACTCAGTTTTCAGAGCAGCAGCAGCAGACTGAAAAGCTGCAAAAAACTTGGCAGGAATGGCAAGTGGAATTGAACAGTGTGCAGTCCAAACAGCAGCAACTGACCGAGCAACGGCAGCAGCAACAGCAGCAAGATGAACAATTACGTGCCAAACTCGAAGAAAAGCGCTTGGCATGGCAATCGGCAAAGTCGGACTATCAGCATTATTCTGAACAGTTAAAAGATTTAAACAGCGAGATCATCACAGGTTTGCAGATTGATGTCGCTGCGCATCAACAAAAACTGGCGAAAGCGCAGCAACAGTTTGATAAATTGGGTGCGGTCAATTTGGCGGCTTCGGAAGAATATGAAGAAGTATCTGCCCGTTTTGCAGAATTAAGCCATCAAATTGAAGACTTGGAAAATACCGTTTCGCAGTTACAGGCGGCAATGAAAAGTATTGATCAGGAAACTCGTAAACTGTTTATGAATACTTTTGATCAGGTGAATACCGAATTGCAGGAGTTGTTTCCTAAAGTCTTTAATGGCGGTGAAGCGAGTCTGAGCTTGGAAGATGACTGGCAATCTGGGGTGAAATTGATGGCGCGTCCACCAGGTAAGCGCAACAGTTCTTTGGCCTTACTTTCAGGGGGTGAAAAAGCACTGACAGCTTTGGCTTTGGTTTTTGCAATCTTCCGTTTAAACCCAGCGCCATTTTGCGTACTCGATGAAGTTGATGCACCGTTAGATGATGCTAACGTGGGGCGCTTTTGTAATTTAGTAAAAGAACTTTCTGAACAAGTGCAATTCATTTACATTACACATAATAAACTTGCTATGACGATGGCAACCGACCTCTTAGGTGTTACCATGCCTGAACCGGGAACCTCAAAATTAGTAACCGTAAATTTAGAAGAAGCCGCAGAATACGGCCTAGTCGCGGAGGCATAATATGGAAATCACCACAATCGTTGGAATTGTCATCGCTATTGTGATCATGGCGTTTGGTTTGAAAATGATTCTAAAAAAACCTGTAGATTCAGCGCCATCCTTAGATTCGGAACTGCAATTTAATGCAGAAAGCCAAAAACCGATTATTCCACGCCATGTACGTGACCAATTGCAAAGCGACGCTACGCCACCGCGTGTGGAGCCGACTTTAACGGTAGATGAAGTTACGCAAGATGCGCCTGCCAAGTCTGAACCACAGGCTTTAACGGATGATGTCGTGGCTTCTTCAAGCACAGAAACTGACAAAGTTGAACCGAGTTTGCAGGCAAATACAGAAAATTCTGAGCTTGATCCATCCACAACGATATCGAAGTCTGAAGTTGCACAAGACACGCCAAGCCCGACAGCGACAACTTCAGAATATTCATTATCGGATGAAATTCAGCAAGTGATTGTAGAAACTGAACCGAATGCGCAGACTGTCGAGCAAAACAAAGCTTCGACTGAATACAGT
Organism: Acinetobacter sp. YH01007; assembly: GCF_013420425.1. Classification (NCBI taxonomy): domain Bacteria; kingdom Pseudomonadati; phylum Pseudomonadota; class Gammaproteobacteria; order Moraxellales; family Moraxellaceae; genus Acinetobacter; species Acinetobacter sp. YH01007. Next base: position 49,728 of record NZ_VOYC01000004.1, read on the forward strand.
CTGAATCAACACATTGAAACTGCCGAAATTTCAGAATTTAATGAAGAAAGCAGCATTTTAGATTCGCATTTGCATGAACAAAAAATCATGGATGAAGAAAGTGCCTTGGCAACCGCTGAATCTTTTATCGCGCTGAATGTCTTCCCTGAACGTCGCATACTTTCGGGCGATAAAGCCTTAAAAGTCTTGATGAAATATGGTTTACGTTTCGGTGAAATGTCATGTTTCCATCGCTATAACGAAGATGGCACTAAATTATTATTTTCAGTTTTACAAATTAATGATGAAGGCGCAGATGGTTTTGATTTAGAAACTTTATCGAGCGAACAAGTTAAAGGTTTAGCGTTCTTCCTCGCTTTGCCGCACAGCGATGTGCAAAATGCCTTTGATACCATGGTCAGCATTTCAGGACTGATTGCACGTGAAATTGATGGAACGGTCTATGACCAAAACCATTTAGAGTTTACTCCACAATTACGTGAACACTGGCGTCATCAGGCGATAGATTATCGTGCTGGTCAGGCAAGTCATGTCTAGAATTGCGATCTCGTACTGGGTATAAGCTACGTCAAGTGTTTGGCAAATGAACTGAGTGCAGTAGGATAAATTGCAACTTTGCAGCCGCATTTTTATAATGTGCGCAGCAATACAAGCTGTAGCATGCGCTACATAGAAAAAATTGAAGGGCGGAACAAGACCGCCCTTTTTTATGGTGGAAAATATGTCTATAGATTTAACCGTCGTGGCGCAAATGCGTCAATTGATTCAACTGCTTGCCAAGCACAATCATGCCTATTATGTGATGGATCAACCGACAATTGCAGACAGTGAATATGATCAGCTTTTCCATCAACTAAAAGCGTTGGAACAACAGTATCCAGATTTAGTTCAACCCGATACACCGACCAATAAAGTCGGTGGCACACCTTTGGCAAAGTTCACCACGGTTACACATGCTGTGCCAATGTTGTCTTTAGGCAATGTGTTTAATCAGGAAGAATTATTTGCCTTTGCAAGACGTGTCGAAGAGCGTTTGCCCAACCAAAATATTGAATACGATGTCGAACTCAAATTTGATGGTTTGGCGATTTCACTTTGGTATGAACATGGTGTTTTAGTGCGTGGTGTGACCCGTGGTGATGGGGAAACAGGGGAAGACATTACCCACAACGTCAAAACTATCCGCAATTTACCGAAAGTTTTGAGTGCGACAGAAACGGCTATTCCTGAATTTTTGGAAGTGCGTGGTGAAGTGTTGATGCCAAAACTTGGTTTTGAAAAACTCAATGCGGCCAATACAGCCAAAGGTGAAAAAACCTTTGCCAATCCACGCAATGCAGCAGCAGGCAGTTTGCGTCAGTTAGACCCGAATATTGCGGCTTCACGTCCTTTAGCATTCTATGCTTATGGCATTGCGCAATGTGTGCCGCCTCATGGACAAAGCACCATGTCCGACAGTTTGGCATGGTTGGGGCAGTTTGGTTTTGAAATTGGCGAACGTCATTTTGTCTGCAAGAGCATTCAAGATGTTCAGGCGGCCTATGAGCAAATTAACCTTGAGCGTCCGAATTTAAGCGTTGAAATTGATGGCATGGTGGTCAAGGTCAATGACTTGAAACAGCAACAGCAATTGGGCTTTTTAAGTCGTGAGCCGCGCTGGGCGACTGCCTATAAATTCCCTGCAGTTGCCGCTTTAACCACCATTGAAAATATTGATTGGCAAGTGGGGCGCACAGGTACGTTGACGCCTGTGGCACGTTTAAACCCCGTTGCGGTAGGTGGTGTGACGGTATCCAATGTTACTTTGCATAATATTGGTGAAATTCACCGTTTGGATGTGCGTTTAGGCGATACGGTCAGTGTTTACCGTAGTGGTGATGTGATTCCCAAAGTTGAAAAAGTCTGGCCTGAATTTCGCCTTGCCGATGCGCAAGAAGTGCATTTACCTGAACAATGCCCTGTGTGTGATTCGCCTGTGGTGATGCCTGAAGGTGAGGCTTTGGCGCGTTGTTCAGGCGGTTTGTATTGTGCGGCACAGCGTATTGAAGCGATTCGTCATTTTGTGTCACGTAAAGCCATGGATATTGAAGGTTTGGGTGATCGTTGGGTGGAGTCATTACTGCATCTGAACTTGCTACAAAATGTGGCTGATATTTATCATTTACACGAACACCGCGACACTTTGCTCGGCATTGAAAAAATGGGTGAGAAGTCGGTTCAAAACTTGATTGACTCGATTGAAAACAGCAAAAAAACTACTTTGGCTGCGTTTATTTATGCCTTGGGAATTCGTGGTGTGGGCGAAACCACCGCGCGGATGCTTGCCAATACTTTTCAGACTTTAGAGGCTTTGCGTGAAGCTGATTTAGAAGCGTTAAAGAAAACTCCAGATGTGGGAGATATTACGGCAGAATGGATTTTGGACTTTTTCCAAGCGCCGCATAATTTAGAAGTGTTGGATCGTTTATTAGCTGCAGGCATTCATTGGGATGCTCCGATTGCACCGACACGTCAGCCTTTGAATGGTGAAAGTTGGGTGATTACAGGGACGTTGAGCCAAATGGGACGCGATGAAGCGACTCAGTTGTTGCAGGCTTTGGGTGCACGGGTGAGTGGTAGTGTTTCGGGTAAAACCAAATGTGTCGTGGCGGGTGAGAAAGCTGGCTCAAAGCTGGAAAAAGCCGAGAAGTTGGGTGTGCAGGTCATGAATGAAGCTGAGTTTATTCAGCTGATGCAGGAATATGGTGTGCTTGAATAAGCATCATCCTACATTTTATCCACTAATAGGTACAAAGGCACTTCAACGATGAAGTGCCTTGGTTTTTACTGAGAGAAGTCGAAGGTTTAACGTTTCTTCACAATGCCATCATCAATGAGTTGCTGAAAATGTTCGACTAGACTGGTTTCAATATTGCGGTAGTGCATACCCAATTCACGCTGACTTTTTTCCGCATTAAAATAAATTGGGTAGCCCATATTCAGTTCCACAAATTTACGGGAAAAACCAAGTAGAGGGCCAAAGGCTTTAAAGGCAAATTTAGGTAACTGATTGCGTGGGAAAGGGTATTTACGTCCAAAGTGCTGCGCTAAAATTTTGCCCATTTCCAATAAGCTGAGTGTGCCACCGCTAATAATATAGCGACCTTCAGCAGCAGGGTTGAATGCGGCCTGAATGTGAGCATCGGCAACATCACGCACATCGACAATGCCATTCCACATAGCAGGGACACCTGCCAAGGTCATACCGTTGGCAAACTGCAATAACACTTCCACGCTGCCCGATTGGGTGTTTTTGGTCAACGATGGGCCAAGCACCAAAGCAGGGTTGATACAGACCAAATCCCAGCGGTTTTGTGCCTTTGCGATTTCCCAAGCTTTGCGTTCAGCTGCCACTTTTGAATAAGGATAAGGCTGATGCTCAGGGCTACTGCTAGTATTCCAGTGACTTTCATCAAAGCGATTATTGGCCGTATTTAAAATATCAATCGCATCGCCATAGGTTGCAGCAATACTTGAAGTCACCACTACACGCTTTACCGATGCAGTACGATTAACGCTGTTTAACACATTTTCAGTGCCAATTACGGCAGGCTCAATAATGTCTTTGATGGCATCTTTATAATTGGTGACCACAAAAGGCGAGGCCATGTGCAGCACGATTTCACAACCTTGCATGGCGGGATCAAAAGCACCTTCTTCAAGTAAGTTGGCTTGGAATAATTGTAAGTTGCCTGTGCTTTTTGCCGCGATATCAGTCAGATGTTGAAAACTGTGGGTTTTTTTCAGATCACGCACCGTCGCGTGTACGGTATGTCCTTGTTCAAGCAGGTTTTTAATGACCCAACTGGCAATATAGCCTGTTGCGCCTGTGACTAAAATGGGTGCAGATGTATTTAGATTTGTCATTATTTTAAGAAAGTGATGGAACTCGTGACTATCATAAAGCAGCTGGGTTTTAAAATCCGCTTTTTAGGCGTTTTTTACGATACTTGAGCGTCAAAGTATGGTTTCTTTCAATATTTACAAAATGATGCAAAATCATTGTATTGTCATTTTTAAAGCTAAGTTTTGCCAAGCAGTTGTTTTATATATGGGAATTTTTAAGTTATATTGCAAATGCGTATGTTTCTCATTTTAATTTTATAAAAATCATGGGTTTACAATAATTAACTTTTGCAATTTTGCCTGAATGTGTCCATAATGACTGGATTAAGAAAGGGAGTACAGCAAATGCGTGGCAATCCAGAAGTCGTAGACTATTTAAATATGTTGATTGGTGGCGAACTGGCTGCTCGCGATCAATACCTGATTCATTCGCGTATGTATGAAGATTGGGGTTTAAGCAAAATTTTTGAGCGCATTGACCATGAAATGCAGGAAGAAGCGCAGCATGCCGATGCTTTAATTCGTCGTGTATTGTTCCTTGAAGGCACTCCAAATATGCAGCGCGATGACATCGACGTGGGTGAAGATGTGGTGTCTTGCTTAAAAGCCGATTTAAAACTGGAATACGAAGTACGTGAAAAATTGGCGCAAGGCGTAAAATTGTGTGAAGAAAAAGGCGATTATGTCAGCCGTGATATGTTGCGTCAGCAAATGACCGACACAGAAGAAGATCATACGTACTGGTTGGAAAAACAATTACGTTTAATTGAATTGATTGGTTTACAAAACTACATTCAATCGCAAATGTAATCTGATCAAAGCAAAATAGACCAAAACCCGATTTATGATAAGTCGGGTTTTTTTATAGATCGGTTTTTATAGATTGGCTTTTTTATATCAATTGGTTTTTTTAAGGATGTATCTTGGTGCTTTGCAGATGTCGATTGAGCCGATTCAGTATTATACTGAGGTGATTTTCTAACTTGAGAGCAAGCCACGTGCAACAACAGATTTTATTGATTACAGGCTGGGGCGGTGGTACTGCACTCTTAAATCCGTTACAGCAAGCCTTAACTGCACAAGGTTTTCGGGTTGAGCTCATCAATATTTTTAACGCTACTGATGCTCAAGTCATGCAGCAACAGGTTGAATTTGCACGTCAGTTTGATGTAATTATGGGCTGGTCACTGGGTGGGCAATTGGCAACGCTACTGGTCGATGCGATTGCCAGCCAATATGCAGGATATAAAACCTTAATTACCATTGCATCCAATCCGTGTTTTGTTGCACAAGCCGATTGGGATACCGCTATGCCACAAGCCACGTTTGCCCAGTTTAAACAATCTTTTGCACAAGACCCAATTCTGACCCTAAAGCGTTTTGGTTTTATGGTGTGTCAGGGTGTCACTAGTAGTAAAACCGACCTATTACAATTACAAAGTTTGGTTCAGCCACAGCCGCAATCTTTGCTTCAACACGGTTTGGATTTATTGGAAAACTTAAACTTGGTGACTAAGATTAAAAATTATACAGGTCTGCAGTATCATCTTTTTGCCGAGCAGGATGTTTTAGTTGATTGCAAAGTTGCAGCTAAACTGCAAAATTTAGCTGCAAAGTTTTTAAGCGTAGATGTTTTGCAAGGCTCGCATGGGCTGCCATTGTTCCATGCCGATGAGTTGACTAGCAAAATCTGCCAATATTTACAGAAAAACCCGCCAACAGGTCCATAAGTGACAAATCTCGCAATTTATTTTATCTGTAGACAGGTTTAAGATTTAGCACATCAAGTTTTTTACAAGATCAAGGATGATGGTGGGATGACAGAACAGATGGATTTGGCTTTTGATCGTGAACATCTTTGGCATCCTTACACCTCTATGACTCAGCCCTTAACAACCTTTAAGGTTAAGCGGGCATTTGGCAGCACCATTGAACTTGAAGATGGTCGCCAGTTGATTGACGGCATGTCATCGTGGTGGTGCGCGATTCATGGCTATAACCATCCTGAGCTGAACCGTGCTGTGACTGAGCAACTCGACAGTATGGCGCATATCATGTTTGGTGGATTGACCCATCGTCCTGCTATTGAGTTAGGGCGTTTGTTGCTCGAAATTACCCCACCGAGTTTAGATAAAATTTTTTATGTAGATTCAGGCTCCGTCGCCGTTGAAGTGGCGCTGAAAATGGCTGTGCAATACTGGACTGCACAAGGCAAAACTGAAAAAACCAATTTTATTACCACCCGTTCTGGCTATCATGGCGATACATGGAATGCCATGTCGGTTTGTGATCCTGTTACAGGGATGCATCAGGTTTTTGGCTCAAGTTTGGCGCGTCGTTATTTTGTATCTGCACCACAAACAGGTTTTGACCAAGAGTGGAATCCTGCCGATATTGCAGAATTGGCACAAAGTTTGGCCGAGCATCATCAACAGATTGCCGCCATGATTATTGAGCCGATTGTGCAAGGTGCAGGCGGCATGCGCTTTTATCATCCTGAATATTTGCGTCAAGCCAAATTGCTCTGTGAACAATATGATGTGTTGTTAATTTTTGATGAAATTGCCACAGGTTTTGGGCGTACAGGCAAGTTGTTTGCATGGGAACATGCTCAGGTCGAACCCGATATTATGTGTATCGGCAAAGGGCTGACAGGCGGTTATATGACTTTGTCTGCCACATTGACCACGAAGCATGTTGCAGAAATGATTTCGCAGGGTGAGGCAGGTGTGTTTATGCATGGCCCGACCTTTATGGCAAATCCACTGGCCTGCGCGGTTGCAGTAAAAAGTACCCAATTATTATTAGAACAAGACTGGCAAGCCAATATTCAACGCATTCAGCAGCAACTTGAACAGCATTTAACGCCATTGGCTAATTTGGCATGGGTGCAGGATGTGCGGGTTTTAGGTGCAATTGGTGTGGTGGAGCTAAAACATGCTGTCGATATGCAAAGCCTGCAACAAGAATTTGTGCAACGCGGTATTTGGGTGCGTCCATTTGGTAAATTGGTTTATGTGATGCCGCCGTATGTGATTACAGCAGCAGAACTAAATACTTTATTGCAGCAATTGGCTGAGGTGGTGACAGGTATGCAAGGAGCGAGCGCATGAGTTTACTCGATCACTATGCAGAACAGCTTGATCAGCTTCGCCAACAGGGCAATTTTCGTCAATTTCGCAGCAATCAGCAGCAAGGTAAAACAATTGAAATTCAGCAACAGCAGATGCTGAATTTATCTTCCAATGATTATTTGGGTTTAGCCTCTGATTTGCGCTTACGTGAACAGTTTTTTGATGAAACGCCCAATGCACAGCGTTTAATGAGTGCATCTTCATCACGTTTGCTGACTGGAAATTTCCCTGCCTATGAACAGCTTGAAGCCACATTAACGCAATTATTTCATGGGCGAGCTGCCTTGCTGTTTAATAGCGGCTATCACATGAATATTGGTATTTTACCTGCATTGGCAGATGCGAAAACCCTAATTTTGGCCGATAAACTGGTACATGCCAGCATGATTGATGGCATTCGTTTGTCATCTGCAAAATATTTGCGTTATCGGCATAATGATTTGGCACATTTGCAGCAATTGCTGACGCAATATCATGCCGATGATAATTATGAACGCATTATTGTGGTGACTGAATCCATTTTTAGTATGGATGGTGATGAAACTGATTTAGCCGCATTGGTCGCGCTGAAACAGCATTTTGCCAAAGTCATGTTATATGTCGATGAAGCACATGCGATTGGCGTACGTGGGCAGCAAGGTTTAGGTTGTGCCGAACAATATGGCGTGATTGATGCCATTGATTTTCTGGTTGGGACGTTTGGCAAAGCCGTTGCTTCAGTTGGGGGATATTTGATCTGTGATCCGATTATCCGTGATTACCTAATTAATCGGATGCGCCCGCTAATTTTTAGTACCGCACAGCCACCTATTTGTATGGCGTGGACGCAGTTTATGCTGAATCAGATTGTGCACATGCAGGCACAGCGTCAGCATTTGGCGGCCTTGAGCCAATCTATACAGCAGGGGATTCAGGCCAAAGGTTTTGCTTGCCCATCAACTTCGCAAATTGTACCTGTGATTATTGGCGACTCTACTGCAACTGTAAGCAAAGCCCGACAGTTACAGACTGCAGGTTTTTATGTGATGCCTGTACGTCCACCGACTGTGCCGCAAGGCAGTTCAAGACTGCGGATTTGTTTAAATACGCAATTTGAAACGGCAGATTTAACACAGTTACTGGATTTGCTTTGAGTGTGCGTATGCGTATAGATAAGGCACAAGTGGCACAGCGTTTTGCCCGCGCTCATCAGAGTTATAAAACGCATGCCGTGGTACAGCAGCAAATTTGTCAGCAGTTAATGGCAAAAATGCAGCAATATATTGTGCAGCAAAAGTTGTCAGATCAACCTCAGCCTTGCTTTGAAAACGTCTTGGAAATCGGCTGTGGTTCAGGGAATTTAACCGACTTGCTACTGCGTGAATTTCAAATTCAACAGCTGACTTTAAATGATTTATATGCCGAAGTGTTGCATGCGTATCTGCATCATCCTCAAACAACTAGTACGCAAATTCATGGCTTAATTGGCGATATAGAACAGCTCGATTTTCCGCAGTCTTTGGATTTAATTTGTTCGAGTTCGGCTTTGCAATGGGTGGAAGATTTTGGAGCATTATTGCGCAAGGCGAATCAAGCGTTAAAGCCGCAAGGGTATTTGTGCTTTTCGACGTTTGGCCCTCAAAACTTGACTGAAATTAAGCAATTAACAGGTCAAGGCTTACATTATTTGAGTATGGATGCGTTACAACAACAGCTTAAACAGCAGGGCTTTGAAGTATTACACTGTTCAGAGCAGCTTGAATCATTAAGTTTTGAACATCCTAAACAGATTTTGCAGCATTTAAAAGCCACAGGTGTCACGGGTACAGCACAAGGGCAGCGTTGGAACAAAACGACTTTAACCGAATTTTATCGGGGCTATGAACAGTTTAGTCAGCAGCATAGCTCACAGCAAAAAAGTTATACGCTCACGTATCATCCTATTTATTGTCTTGCACGGAGAATGCCATGACAGCTCAAGTCTATTTTGTGAGTGGTATTGATACAGGGATTGGCAAAACCTATGCCACGGGTTATTTAGCCAAGACCATGAATGAACAGGGTATTCAGACCATTACCCAAAAACTGATTCAAACGGGCAATCAAGACGTTTCAGAAGATATTGAGCAGCATCGTAAAATTATGGGCAGTGAATGGTTGCCTGAAGATGATGACAAACTCACCATGCCTGAAATTTTTAGCTATCCTGCTTCACCGCATTTGGCTACACAAATTGATGGTCGTGAGATTGACTTTGCTAAAATTGAGGCTGCGACTGCGCAACTGGCAGCAAAGTATGATGCAGTATTATTAGAAGGTGCGGGTGGACTCATGGTGCCGCTGACCACAGACCTACTCACCATCGACTATATTGAGCAAAAACAATATCCTGTTATTTTGGTGAGTTCTGGGCGTTTGGGCAGTATTAACCACACTTTGCTCAGTTTGGAAGCTTTAAAAACACGTGGTTTGAATTTACATGCATTGGCATATAATTTGAACGATGAATCACAAGACCCTTTAATTTCGCAGGATACTGCCAAATATTTAAAAAATTATTTGTCAAAAAGCTTTCCAAAAGCACAGTGGATTGAAATTCCTGTATTGCCAAATATTTAATTTTTATTATTTTTTGTCCAACCAATTTGCCCAATAAAAAAGCCACACATGAACGTGTGGCTTTTTATCAATTTGGCGTATTTCAGCTTTTAGAATTTTTTAAAGCTTTTATTGCCAAACGGTTTGCGTGGTGCATTTTCGTCACGACGTTCACGGTTGCCGTAGCTGTTGCCATCCTGACGTGGTTCACGGTTGCTGTAGCTGTTACCATCCTGACGTGGTTCGCGGTTGCCATAGCTGTTACCGTCTTGGCGACGCTCACGGTTGCCATAGCTATTGCCGTCTTGGCGACGTTCGCGGTTGCCATAGCTGTTACCATCTTGACGACGCTCACGGTTGCCGTAACTGTTACCGTCTTGGCGTGGTTCGCGGTTGCCGTAACTGTTACCGTCTTGGCGTGGTTCGCGGTTGCCGTAACTGTTACCGTCCTGACGACGTTCACGCGGTGCAAAACCTGTGTTTTGTGCAGCTTCTTCGATGTCACGACGTTGCTGACGCAAGAAACCACCACGACGTGCTGCCAATGGTTTTTCTTGCATACGCTCATTGCGACGTTTTGCCATGCCGTACAAACCTGTGCCTTGACGTGGTTTTAATTCAACTGCTTTGGCAAGGTTGTCGATGTCATTTTTATCCAATTCCATCCAGCGACCTGTACGCAATTCACGCGGTAAAATTACCGTGCCGTAACGGGTACGCAATAGACGGCTGACTTTCAGACCTTGTGATTCAAAAATACGACGAACTTCGCGGTTACGACCTTCTTTTACCACCACTTGATACCAGCGGTTAATACCATCACCGCCAATTTCAGAGAAAGATTCAAACTTGGCAGGGCCATCATCTAGCACTACGCCGCGCAGCATGTTGTTTTTCAGTTGTGGTGTCACTTCACCCATCACACGAACTGCATATTCACGTTCAATTTCGTTCGATGGGTGCATTAAACGGTTGGCTAATTCACCATCGTTGGTGAATAGCAATAAACCTGTCGAGTTAATGTCCAGACGACCAACCATTACCCAACGATCATTGGCAATTGCAGGCAGGTTATCAAATACAGTTGGGCGCTGTTCTGGGTCGTTGCGTGAGCAAATTTCGCCTTCTGGTTTGTAGTAAATCAGAACGCGACGACGAATTTCATCTTCAATTTGGAACTGAACTTTACGACCATCGATGCGAAGCTCATCACCTGGTTCGATACGTTCACCCACTTGGGCAACTTGGCCGTTGACACTCACACGACCAGCGGCAATGACTTCTTCCATATAACGGCGAGAACCCAAGCCTACTCGTGCGAGTACCTTTTGCAACTTTTCACTCATGACAGCATAACCTTAGAAATGATCATCAACAGTTTACCTATTCAAGACACAGACGCAGATGCATCGAGTGCCATGAAAGCTTCCTTGGCATCCTGTAGGGGAGGCAATTGACTTAAGGAATTCAAGCCAAACGCATTTAAAAATTGAGGCGTTGTAACCAACAACGCAGGTCTTCCTGGGAGTTCTCGGAAACCTGATTCTTTAATCCAGTTCCAATCAAACAATGTGCGTAAAATTTGACTATTGTTTGATACTCCGCGAATTTGTTCAATATCTGCTCGGGTCACAGGTTGGTGGTAGGCAATCACCGCCAGTATTTCTAGCAGTGAGGGCGAAAGTCGGGTCGGACGTTCAGGCCACACCTGTGTAATAATTGTACGATACTTTGCCCGCACCTGAAAACGGAAACCTTGTGCGGTTTCGATCAGTTCAATCGAGCGACCATGTTGTAACATGGCCAATTGTTGTAAAAACTGGCGTAATTGCGCTTTGCTATATTTATCTTGAAAAGCTTCTTTCAGACGCGCTAAAGACACAGCACTGTCACTGGCAAAAATAATTGCTTCGAGTTGCATCAGCACTTCATGCTGTTGTTCGCCTTCAGACAAGCTCGAAATTATGGGTTCTGGATTCATGCCTGCGCCCCTTGAATGCTCAATGGTGCTTCAATCCCACTGCTGATAATGCACACTTTTTGCTGGCGAGTCAGTTCTAAAATCGCCATAAAGGTCACAACCATGCCCATGCGTCCCTGACTTGGTTTTAGCAACGCATCAAAACTCAGTACTTCACCCGATGCGAGTTTGGCTTCAATAAATGCAATCCGTTCTTCAAGTAAAACAGGTTCTTGCAAAATTTGATGGGTGACAGGTTCAGGACGATTAAAAATGCAGAACAAGGCATCACGTAATTGATCGGCTGCATAGCCAACATTATTGACTGCGGTATGCCCTAAGCTAACATTGGTAGCAAAAGTATCGCGTTCTAAAACAGGCATTTGCCCCAAGCGTTCAGCTGCTTGTTTGACTCTTAAATAGGTTTCTAAACGGTCAATCAGCTCTTGTTTTGGGTCTTTTTCAATGCTGCTGATACTGGCAGGTTTAGGCAACAATAGGCGGGATTTTAAATCGGCCAGTAATGCCGCCATCACCATATAATCGGCAGTCAGTTCAATATTTAGCGATTTCATGGCATCCATATACGACAGATATTGCGATGCAATCGGGGCAATATCTAACTGAAGTAAATCGAAGCCATTTTTTTGAATCAGGTAAATTAAAAAGTCGAGTGGTCCTTCGAAATGCTCTAACAGAATTTCAAATGCTGCAGGAGGAATATACAAATCCTCAGGAATCGACTCTTGCCACTCATCTAACACACGAATGTGTTGGGCAGGTTCCATCGCATTGTGGAGGGATTGATTCATTACAGTGTTGGGCCACGCGAATTTTCAAAAGCATGCAAATGCTATTTCCGCTTCAGATAAGAAGGAGATGGAGAAATAGCTCAGAATTAATAGCGGTTAGTCTAAAGGATATCGTGATTGAAATAAATCTGTTCTACGACCAAATATCAAAAAAAGCCTAAAATAAATCGGGATTGAGGGAGATTTAAGGCAAGTTGTAAAAATTAACTCATTCAATCTTTAAGTATTTATTTCTGTTTTATTCTGTAATGCGTATTCAATCATTGCCATGCAGCTGTCTTGTAAACACAGATTACGAGTTTGCGATTGCGCTAAAAGTGCTTTACATAGTGCTGCATCTAAAAAGTAAGTATAAGAATCGGGAGGTTCAGGCATTGTTGCTGTGAATGCAGTTTTGGAACATACGATTGCATCGGACTCTAATGTCCAAGGATGTTGCACATAAATGTGCATCTCATCCGAGAACTGCTGCAAATTTAACAATACCTGAAATAAAGTCATCGGTTTAATTCATGCAAGCAAGGCTTTTAAACTGCCGTGCTGTCAATCACTTTGAAGGTAGTGAATGCTTATTCAAAAGCACTCACATCTCCCACACCACGACGCACAATTTGCGGGTTGTCGCCCGATAAATCAATAATACTGGTGGTGCTAAGTGTGCCTAAGCCACCATCAATCAGTACATCAATACGTTTGTTGAGTTGTAGATCAATCTCGTATGGATCATCTAAAGGGTCTTCTTGCCCCGGTAAAATCAGGGTGCTGGTCAGTAAAGGTTCGCCTAATTCTTTAAGCAGCATGCGACAAATGGGGTTGCTTGGAATACGCAAACCAATGGTTTTTTTATTGGGATGCATCAAGCGACGCGGAACTTCACTGGTCGCAGGTAAAATAAATGTGGTGACCGCAGGCGTATTGTTTTTCAGCAGACGATACATGGCATTGTCCACTTTGGCGTAGGTGGCAATATCCGATAAATCGGCACAAATAATGGCGTATTGGTGTTTTGCGCCTAAACCACGAATTTGTGAAATGCGCTCCATCGCGTTTTTATTACCAATTTGGCAACCAATCGCATAAGCAGCATCGGTTGGATAGACCACCACATCGCCTGCGCGTATGCGTTCAACCGCTTGGCTGATTAGACGCGGCTGTGGATTTTCAGGATGTACTCTTAAATGCAACATATGAATTCCTCAGTAGCGTAAATGTGACGTTAGGCTCATTATGAAAGGGGATTGATGTCACTTGCAATCATTGCCTTGTGCTTTATTACATTTAATCCAAATTTTTTCGTTCAAACTCTGCAATTTGTAATGTTTTGCCACCTCGGGTGCAGTAACAAATACATTCAATAAAGCGTTTTGCATCGCGTGGTAATTTGGCTTCTCCGTTAAAATAACGCTGCACTTGGGCAAAGACATTGTCTTTAAATGTGCGGCCATCTCCACCTTCACCGGTCAGGTTATCTAAAGATACACGGAATTTTCGTCCAAACGCTTGAGCAAACAGCCATTCAATGGCTTGAGGTTTAATTTCAACCTGTTCAAATAAGGCTTGTTGTTCCTGAGTACGACCATCGGGAGCATACCAATAGCCTAAGTCTGGCAGTAAACGTCGTTGTTCGCCTGCGATGCTCCAATGGCTAATTTCATGTAAAGCGCTATTAAAGAAACCATGTGCAAATTGAATACGTGCAGGCTGTGTTGCCGTGGCAGGAAAGTACTCAGGTTCAAAATCACCTTTGACCAAGTTCACATTTAGGTGGGAAAACCAGTGATTAAAGTGTAAGATGAGCCAGTCCACCTGTTCCGTTTCTGTATTGAGTTTTGCCCAGTCCGAGAGTTGCACTTGGGGGTGCGAAGTGTCAGAATTGGTGGTTGGAAGTGTGCTCACAAGTGATGAAAAATTCACTTCTGTTTGCGGCTGCAACAGATGCATGACTGTGTTACCCAAAATTGGTCTGTCTAAATAAGTACAAAATTGTATCTTAATCTTTGACAGAGTACTGATGAATTTGTAGAATTGCCGCCTTAATTATGTCAGCAAATACCTTTCCGGCACAGATTGAGCCGTTTAAATGGGCTGAACAGGGCTTTACATGGTCAGGTAACCTGCCATTGTCTCGCTTTGCTCGTATCGCCCGTGAAGCTGTTGGATCAATTGATGATCAATTGGTTAACATAGACTGTAAGCTATCAATGGATGCGTATCATCGCATTGTATGGCTAGATGGTCATATTGAAACGAGAGTTCCAATGGAATGCCAACGCTGCTTGGGTTCTGTAGAAATAGACCTCGTTTCAGATTTTCATCTAGCTCTTGTGGATGATGAGTCACTGATAGAGCGCTTGGATGAGGATGCTGATTTCATTGTATTAGGTGAAAGTGAAGCCACCACCAAAGGCGATTATGATTCGCCTGCGACGGCTAATTTACTGTCACTTATAGAAGATGAATTGTTATTGTTGTTGCCTTTATCTCCTAAGCATGACGCTTGCGAGCATAAGCATCAACCTGCCATTCAGAACATTGCCGAAGAAAAACGTGATAATCCGTTTGATGTTTTGGCAAGTTTGAAAGGTAAACTTAACTGAAAATTATGTTATAATTTTTAGTTAAGACAACTCAATTTGTTCTGATCCATTTTTTCGATCTTTGTAAGGAGCCATCATGGCCGTTCAGCAAAACCGTAAAAGTCGCTCTCGCCGTGACATGCGCCGTTCACATGACGCTTTAACCGAGAATGCATTAACTGTAGACCAAGCTACTGGTGAAACTCATCGTCGTCACCACGTAACTAAAGATGGTTTCTACCGTGGTCGTCAATTATTCGCTAAAGCAGATGCTGAATAATTGGTGATGTATTAAGCGTCAAGCTTAGTAGAAAAAATGGGAGCGTAAGCTCCCTTTTTTTGTGCACGATTTTTGTTGTATTTGGCAATTACTAAAAACAAAATTAAGTGTTAAATTTCCGCTCCATAACTGAGCTTACATGAGAAGGTGTGGGTTGTAGCTGCAAAAAACTACAATTTGCGCATCTTAATTAAAGGATTTTTTATGTCTGCTAAACGACTCGAGCAAGCAGCTCAAGCCACTAAAACTGCATTTGTCTTTCCTGGTCAAGGCTCACAAAAAGCCGGTATGTTGGCTGAGCTTGCAGAACAGTTTAGCGGTGTGCGCGAAACATTTGCAGAAGCCTCTGAAGCGATTGGCTTTGACTTATGGCACATTGCACAAAGTGGTGAAGGTTTAGACCAAACAGAATTTACTCAGCCTGTATTACTCACTGCAAGTATCGCTTTATGGCATGTGTGGTTAGAGTTGGGTGGTGTTGCACCAAAATATTTGGCAGGACACTCATTGGGCGAATACAGCGCATTAGTAGCTGCAGGCAGCTTGAGCTTGGGCGATGCCGTTAAACTGGTAAACTTGCGCGGCAAATTAATGCAAAACGCTGTGCCACAAGGTCAGGGCGCAATGGCTGCCATTTTAGGCCTTGAAGATGCCAAAGTGCTTGAGCTATGTGAACAAGTGAATGTGCAAGGTCGTGGCTCGGTAGAAGCAGCCAACTACAATGCACAAGGGCAAGTGGTTATTGCAGGCGATAAAACTTTAGTCGAAGCAGTAATGGCATTGGCCAAAGAAAATGGCGGTAAAGCCATTGCCCTGCCTGTATCTGTACCTTCACACTGTTCATTGATGAAACCTGCTGCCGAACAGTTTGCACAAGCTTTGGAACAAACTGCCATTGAGCTACCGCGTATTCCTGTAATACAAAATGTCAACGCTGGAATCGCGGCAGATGTTGCGCAATTAGGTCAGGCACTCACTGCGCAATTGTACCAATCGGTGCAGTGGACACAAACCATGCAATACCTACAAGATCAGGGTATTGAATATATCGTGGAATGTGGCCCAGGCAACGTATTGGCGAATCTTGCGAAGCGTTTACCGAATATCGAAAAAGCATTCCCACTCGACACACAAAGTCGTATGGAAGATGCACTAAATGCCATTTTAGTGGCAGAAGGGAAAATTGCATGACACAAGAACGTAAAGTTGCATTAGTCACAGGTGCAAGCCGAGGGATTGGTGCAGCCATCGCTCAGCAACTCATTCAAGACGGTTTTTTTGTGGTAGGTACTGCCACTTCTGAAGCGGGCGCAGAAAAATTATCGGCAAGTTTTGCAGAAAACGGTGCAGGTAAAGTATTGGATGTCCGTGATGGTGCAGCCATTGATGCATTGGTTTCTGAAATTGAACAAAGCTATGGTTCAGTTTTGGTTTTAGTTAACAATGCGGGCATTACCAAAGATAATTTGTTACTGCGTATGTCAGAAGATGATTGGGATGACATTCTCAACATTCACTTAAAGGCAGTTTACCGTTTATCTAAACGTGTCTTGAAGGGCATGACCAAAGCACGTTTTGGACGCATTATTAATATTAGTTCTGTGGTAGCACATTTTGCGAACCCAGGACAAGCGAACTATTCTGCGGCAAAAGCCGGTATTGAAGCATTCAGCCGTAGCCTTGCCAAAGAAATGGGCAGTCGTCAAATTACAGTAAACTCGGTTGCTCCGGGCTTTATTGCAACTGAAATGACAGATCAGCTAAGTGAAGAAATTCGCAAAAAAATGAGTGAGCAAGTGGCATTAAACCGTTTAGGTGATCCACAAGATATCG
This sequence comes from Acinetobacter sp. YH01007, assembly GCF_013420425.1. Lineage (NCBI taxonomy): Bacteria > Pseudomonadati > Pseudomonadota > Gammaproteobacteria > Moraxellales > Moraxellaceae > Acinetobacter > Acinetobacter sp. YH01007. Next base: position 66,785 of record NZ_VOYC01000004.1, read on the forward strand.
CAAATGCAGTGAGTTTCTTGGCTTCTGACAAAGCTGGTTACATCACTGGTACAGTGTTACACGTAAATGGTGGTTTATACATGAGCTAAGCTCAAGTATAAACTTTCAAAATTTTATAGATTCAATTAAACTAACGGCATTAAAAACGCCACAAGCAATGAGGAGAATTCCTGTGAGCGATATCGAACAACGCGTTAAACAAGCGGTTGCAGAACAACTTGGTCTTAAAGCTGAAGAAATCAAAAACGAAGCATCTTTTATGGATGACTTAGGTGCTGACTCTTTAGACTTAGTAGAGCTTGTAATGTCTTTCGAAAACGATTTTGACATCACAATCCCAGACGAAGATTCTAACGAAATCACAACAGTTCAATCAGCAATCGACTACGTAACTAAAAAACTTGGTTAATTGTTGATTTCAGCTCTGCTGAAATGAAAGCCACCGCAAGGTGGCTTTTTTATGCGCTGTCGTTTTTACAATCGAATATGAAAAAGGCGCATTTTGTTAAATGTGTGATGTAGCTTACATTTTGTTACCAGGCTAGTGTCTAATCACAACCGAAGTCGCTTATTTTTTTAGTTATAAATGAATGAGAACAGAAACGTGCTTATGTAAGTGAGCGACGCTTTATAACAGCAGAAAAAAATAGGAGTACCTCATGGGTCTTTTTGATTTTGTAAAAGGGATTGGTAAGAAAAATACAGCACCTGCAGAGCCACAAGCTGCACCAAGCACACCTGCAGAACCATCAGCACAAGAAATTGCCAATAAACTTTTGGGGCATGTGAAAAGTTTAGGCTTACCTGTGACAGGTTTATCGGTGAGTTATAACGCAACTACTGACTTAGCGACAGTGCGTGGACAGGTCAACAGTCAGGCAGACCGTGAAAAAATTATTCTTGCAGTGGGTAATATTGACCATGTTGCACAAGTAGATGATCAACTCACCGTTGCAACCCCAGAACCAGAAAGTAAGTTCTATACAGTAAAATCAGGCGATACCTTATCTAAAATTTCTAAAGAGTTTTATGGGGATGCCAACCAATACAACAAAATCTTTGAAGCTAACCGTCCATTACTAAAAAATGCCGATGACATTTTCCCTGGTCAAGTGTTGCGTATTCCTGCTTAAATGTGAGCAGTCTGAATAAAAAAGGCGCGTGATGCGCCTTTTTTTATTTTGTTTTTTGTAGTTTTTGGGGTGTTAGATTATTGTCCTATTCTCATAATGAACAAAAGAAGTAAAAAAAGACTTTGTTGTATAAATATTTTGTAAGATAACGATTTTTAAAAGTTTGTGGAAATTTTAAAAAATAAATAAATTAAATAAAGCATAGTGTTATGTGTTTGTATAACCAAGCCATTAAATACTAGGTCGAATCTTTAAAAAAACCGCCATGAATGGCGGTTTTCTCAATGACAACTCATGTGTCGCACAATGACAGCATATGTATCGAGTGACGCAGCGCTGTATTACCAGCTCAACGCACCGCCCGTCTGATAATCAGTCACACGCGTTTCAAAGAAGTTCTTCTCTTTACGCAAGTCCATCATTTCAGACATCCATTGGAACGGGTTGTTTACGCCAACAAACTGTTCAGGTAAACCGAGCTGACTTAAACGACGGTTACAGATGAATTTCAAATATTCTTCCATCATACCTGCGTTCATGCCCAATACACCACGTGGCATAGTGTCACGTGCATATTCAATTTCAAGCATCGTGCCTTCAAGAATCATTTGAATCACTTCTTGCTGGAATTCTGCAGTCCACAAGTGCGGGTTCTCAATCTTGATTTGGTTAATCATGTCGATACCAAAGTTCAAGTGCATAGATTCATCACGTAAAATGTACTGGAATTGCTCTGCAACACCATTCATTTTGTTACGACGACCCATCGACAAGATTTGGCTGAAACCGCAGTAGAAGAAAATACCTTCAAGTACACAATAGAATGCGATTAAGTTGCGTAGCAAAATTTGGTCGTTTTCAGGTGTACCTGTTTTGAAAGTAGGATCGCTTAAAGATTGCGTGTACTTCAAGCCCCATGCTGCTTTACGTGCAACCGATGGTACTTCGCGGTACATATTGAAGACTTCGCCTTCATCCATACCTAAAGATTCGATGCAGTACTGGTAAGCGTGAGTGTGAATCGCTTCTTCAAAGGCTTGACGCAAAATGTACTGGCGGCATTCTGGGTTGGTAATGTGGCGATAAATAGCCAATACCAAGTTATTAGCAACCAATGAGTCTGCGGTAGAGAAGAAACCAAGTGAACGCATAACAATGGTGCGCTCATCTTCAGTTAAGCCATTTTCAGACTTCCACAACGCGATGTCGTGGTTCATGTTGACTTCTTGCGGCATCCAGTGGTTTGCACAACCATCTAGATATTTTTGCCATGCCCATTCGTATTTGAACGGTACAAGCTGGTTTAAGTCTGCACGACAGTTGATCATGGCTTTATCATCAACCTGTACGCGCGATGCACCCATTTCCAGTTCTTCAAGACCAGGAGCAACGTCCAATTGATCTAGAGCGTTAGATGCTCTTGCCAACGGATCGGTTGAATCTGTTGTTCTACTTCTAGGGGCTGCAGCGGGTTGTGCAGCTGCCACAGTCGTCTGTGGTTGCTCTGCATGAGATACCATCTGCGTATCATGCGCTTTTTGCGGCTCGACGGGCGCAGACTTGTGTTCAGGAGCAGCCGGTTTTTGCGAATCATCTTCGAAATCGTCCCAACTTAGGATAGACATATCAATTCTCTCTTCGTTGCTTTATATCTTTTATGGACATCCAGCTACGCTGAGATGTCTTAATATACGCTTAATTTGTGAAAGCAAAATTAAGTTTTGCTCATCTTGGTCTGAAAAATGTACATTCCGACCAATTTGCTCACGACTTATTTTGCTTTCGTTGTTGTTTTGCCGCTTGTACCCAAAAGTAAGCAATCGGTGCGTAAAACAACACTACAAAGGAAACCAGCAAGACCGCGAGTCCTAACATATAGTTGTGGGTCATGTGTGGCATGGTGATTTCCTTGGTTATTCAACTGGATTGGTTGCCCTAAGTTTTAAGACAACCAAAAAATCTTATAAATTAAAAGTTGAACTCAATAATTTTGTTACTAACTCATTCTCTAACAGAATATTAATCGCTAGCAAAAGGCTTGATGTTGCTTCTACTAAATTTGCACAACTGTTTAAAATATCAGCTAAAGCTAGTAAAAATGTAATGATTAATAAGCTCACGATAGCTCCATTTATATTGTAAGAAGCTACTTTCATGGCGATGTGCTAGTAAAAACATCTACTAGAGTCACATTATTTGCCACGTAGGTAGCTAATAATGTTTTCTGACTTCTAGTTATTTATTTTACTGACAAGCCTCACAATCAGGATTATCAATACTACATGCCATTGGCACTGGTGCTGCTTGAGCAAAATCTTCATCAACAGCTGCAGACGCTTCTGGTGTAACGGCTGCCACAGGGGCTGCTGTTACTGTTGCAGGTTTTACTGCGTTCAATGCGCCCGTGTTAATGGTCGATTTCTCTGCAGACGTTGCACCCAATGCACGTAGGTAATAAGTCGTTTTCAGACCACGTAACCATGCCATTTTATAAGTCAGGTCAAGTTTCTTACCGTTTGCACCTGCAATATACAAGTTCAACGATTGCGCCTGATCAATCCATTTTTGACGACGTGATGCTGCATCTACAATCCAGCGTGGTTCAACTTCAAACGCAGTCGCAAAAATCGCTTTCAATTCTTCAGGAATACGTGAAATTTTTTGTACTGAACCTTCAAAGTGTTTCAGGTCATTCACCATCACAGAATCCCACAAATCACGCTCTTTCAATGCACGAACGAGGTAAGGGTTGATTACTGTAAATTCACCAGACAAGTTCGATTTCACATACAAGTTTTGGAATGTCGGCTCAATAGACTGAGAAACGCCACAAATATTTGAAATGGTTGCAGTCGGAGCAATCGCCATCACGTTTGAGTTACGCATACCATCTTTTTGAACTTTGGCACGTAAGCTGTCCCAATCCAAACGCTGTGTACGGTCTACTTCAAACATACGTTCTGGACGCGATTTCGCCACAATGTCTAAAGAGTCAATTGGTAAGATGCCTTGATCCCACAATGAACCTTTAAATGTTTCGTAAGTACCACGCTCAACCGCTAAGTCGCTAGACGTTTGAATCGCGTAGTAGCTGATCACTTCCATAGATTCATCGGCAAATTCAACTGCAGCATCTGAACCATAAGCCAAGTTCATCTCATAAAGCGCATCTTGGAAGCCCATGATGCCCATACCTACAGGACGATGTTTCAAATTTGAATTGCGTGCTTGTGGTACAGCGTAGTAGTTGATGTCGATGACGTTGTCGAGCATACGTACTGCAGTTTTAATAGTACGTGCTAATTTTTCACGGTCTAACACACCACCTTGAACGTGTTGCACAAGGTTGATTGAACCCAAGTTACATACCGCGATTTCATCTTGGTTAGTATTGAGGGTAATTTCAGTACACAAGTTAGATGAGTGCACTACACCAACGTGTTGTTGCGGTGAACGTAAGTTACATACGTCTTTGAATGTGATCCACGGGTGACCTGTTTCAAACAACATTGACAACATTTTGCGCCATAAGTCCTTCGCACGAAGTTTTTTATGCAGCATGTTAGTTTCTTTGGCAATGCTTTCGTAGTACGCATAACGCTCAGCAAAAGCTTCGCCCGTCAAGTCGTGCAAGTCTGGTGTTTCAGATGGCGTAAACAATGTCCATTCTGCATCTTCAAAGACACGTTGCATGAACAAGTCTGGTACCCAGTTTGCGGTGTTCATGTCATGGGTACGACGACGGTCATCCCCCGTGTTTTTACGTAGTTCTAGGAATTCTTCGATGTCTAAGTGCCAAGTTTCTAAGTAAGCACATACTGCACCTTTACGCTTACCACCTTGGTTGACCGCAACCGCAGTATCGTTCGCCACTTTTAAGAATGGCACAACACCTTGAGATTTACCGTTAGTACCTTTGATGTACGAGTTCAGCGCACGAACTGGTGTCCAGTCATTGCCTAAACCGCCTGCCCATTTAGACAGCATTGCGTTATCACGCATTGCGCCATAAATGTTGTAAAGGTCATCAGAAATGGTAGTTAAGTAACAGCTTGATAACTGTGGACGTAGCGTGCCTGAGTTAAACAGGGTAGGTGTAGACGCCATATAGTCGAAGCTAGACAATAAGTTATAGAACTCGATTGCACGTGCTTCACGGTCATCTTCATTGAGCGCCAGACCCATCGACACACGCATGAAGAACAATTGTGGAAGTTCAAAGCGTACGCCATCTGAGTGAATGAAGTAGCGGTCAAATAAAGTTTGCAGACCTAAATAGGTAAACTGGTTTGAGCGTTCAGGCTGAATTGCTGCTGCAAGTTTAGCAAGGTCAAACTCAAGCAAGTCTGCAGAAAGCAAATCAAGTGCTACACCTTTTTTCAGGAAAGTTTCTAAAGCGTCACCTTCAGGAGTATCTACAGATAAGCCCAAGAACTCTAAACCTGTTGCCACCAAGTCATTACGCAATAAACGCGCAGTCACATAGGTATAGTTTGGTTCTTGTTCAATACGGGTACGAGTCGCCATCATCATGGTGGTAGAAATGTCTGACTCTTTTACGCCGTTGTAAAGATTTTTTACGGTTTCATCAATGATGGCGTCTACATCAATGCCTTCTAAACCTTCGGCAGCTTTATTTACTGTCGCTTTTAACGCACCTAAGTCGAGTGGTTTAAGCTGACCGTTGGCATCGGTCACTTGTAAGGTTGGGTGATGATTTTCACCTGCTTGCTTACGTGCTTCAGAGCGTTGTTCACGGTAGATGACATAAGCACGGGCAACTTTTTGTTCGCCAGTACGCATCAGCGCAAGTTCAACTTGGTCTTGAATTTCTTCAATGTGAATAGTTCCGCCAGACGGTAAACGGCGATTGAACGTATTCAGCACCATTTCTGTCAGTTGTTCGATACGATCATGAATACGGCTTGAGTCTGCGCTTTGTTGACCTTCTACAGCCAAAAACGCTTTGCCAATTGCAACTGCAATTTTTTCAGCATCGAAAGCGGCAACATCACCAGTGCGTTTAATCACTTGTAATTGACCGGGGGTTGATGTGATTACGCTCATGTCAGCATAGCTCCATTGTCATCTATTGTTATGTTTATGGACCATTTAAACTGGGCAAAATTTAGGCCACAGTGTTTGAGGAATAAACACAAGACTTAGTGGTTTAAAATTGAATTGAACACAAGATACGGGAAAATTGAGGGTAGATCAATATTGACTTTTTTTTTTAAATTTTGACTTTTTCTGAATTAAAATTTATCTCAAAAATACCGAATTTTGTCCTATTGGCTATAAGCCTTATCAGACAAGGGCATAGCATAACAAAGCTCGGAAAAACTGCTTATAGATAACCTTGTGGATAACTTGAAAAGTTAAGAGATAATTTTTCCAAATCAAGCAAGGGCTTGATCTAGTGCAAAAAATACCCATTTTGTAACTCAATATTTCTTAAATGTGCCCAAAAATCACTAAAACTAGAAAAATACTATAAATTCAATGCTTAATAAAAATATAACAAAATAATACGCAGATGTATCAGTTTGGTGAACGGCATCTTGTTTACAATGTAAACGTGTGTATATTGCAAATTATATCAAGACCTATCTCTCAGATTTTAAAAGGATAGGTCGAATCCAATAAAGGGACAGGTTATGAGTCAAGAAGAAAAGTTACCAAAAATTTTAATTGTTGAAGATGATGAACGCCTTGCACGACTTACGCAGGAATACTTAATTCGCAATGGTTTGGAAGTTGGGGTAGAACCAGATGGCAACCGTGCGATTCGCCGTATTATTGCCGAGCAACCTGATCTTGTGGTGCTCGATGTGATGTTACCAGGTGCCGATGGTTTAACCATTTGTCGTGAAGTTCGTCCACATTATCATCAACCAATTTTAATGCTGACTGCGCGTACTGAAGATATGGATCAGGTGCTAGGTCTGGAAATGGGTGCAGATGACTATGTTGCAAAACCTGTGCAGCCGCGTGTGTTGTTGGCGCGTATTCGTGCTTTATTGCGCCGTACCGACAAAGTGACTGAAGATGAAGTGGCACAGCGCATTGAATTTGATGATTTAGTGATTGATAACGGTGGTCGTTCTGTAACTTTAAATGGTGAATTGGTTGATTTCACCAGCGCAGAATATGACTTGTTATGGTTATTGGCTTCAAATGCAGGGCGTATTTTATCTCGTGAAGATATTTTTGAGCGTCTACGCGGCATTGAATATGATGGTCAAGACCGTTCAATTGACGTGCGTATTTCACGTATTCGTCCAAAAATTGGCGATGATCCTGAAAATCCAAAACGTATTAAAACTGTGCGCAGTAAAGGTTATTTGTTCGTTAAAGAAACCAACGGCATGTAATACGCTTTTTTCTGAGTCAAATACTGGCTCACATATAAAATAAGTCACATAGGACGGATTTTGTGCTTAAACACAGTATATTCTTGCGCATATATGCAGGATTGGTGATCTTAGTTGCAGTAGTTGCCATTTTGGCGTACTTATTGGTGCAAATCATCAACTATCAGCGTGCGCAAGAATATCGTGAGTCTTTAACTGATGGTATGGCTTATATTATTAGTGAAGGGATTGCACGACAGCAAAACGAACAGCAAAAGAAAGACTGGATTTCTGATGCATCCGATTTGCTGGAATTGCCCATCTACTATGTGCAGGCAGACAAAGTAGATTTGTCGCGCGCAGAGCTTAGACGGATTAAAGAACGTAAAGCGGCTGTGCGCTATAATGCCGAAAATATGATTGCCTATATTATTTTGGGTATGAAAGATGATCCAAATCATTATTTATATATCAAGGCAGATAAAATTACAGAACGGCAAATGAAAGCTTTGCCGATTTTTGTTTTAGATTATTTGGTGTATTACCCAGGTCAGGAAAAAGAATATCTAGCCAAAATTCAGCAGCACTTTTCTTATCCGGTCAATATTAAAAATATTCAGGAACTGCCACTCGATTCTGAACAGATTGGGCGTTTAAGACTCGATCACAGCATTATTTTATATCGTGACAATGCCACCGTGCGTGGTACAACCATCTCGATTGTGTCACCGATGCCAAATTCACCCTCAGAAGTCTTGGTTTTAGGGCCTGTGCCGTTATTTAACTGGATGCCATTCCAGTTGGCAGCAGGCATTACCTTGCTCAGTATGTTTATGTTGAGCTTGGGGGTTTATGGTTTGATCTTGCCTATGCAACGTAAGATCCGCCAAGTGAACTATGCCTTAAACCGCACCAAATCGGGTGATTTAAACATGCGTTTGCCTGTAGATGGCACAGATGAAATGGCAAGTTTGGCATCTAGTTATAACAGCATGTCCGACCATATTCAGCGTTTGATTGAGGCGCAGCGTGAACTGATGCGCGCTGTATCGCATGAGCTGCGCACGCCTGTGGCACGTATTCGTTTTGGTATGGAAATGCTGGCAGAAGAAGATGATTACGAATATCGCTTACAGCAAGTCGAAATGATTGATAAAGATATTGAGGCTTTAAACACCTTGATTGATGAGATCATGACCTATGCCAAACTTGAACAGGGCATGCCATCTTTAGAAATTGAAAAGATCGTTTTGGTTGAAGTGCTAGAGCAGGTGGCTACGGAAACAGAAGCATTGAAAACCCAAAAAGATATTCAATTGCTTGCCCCACCTGTGACTTTGGAAGTGGAAGCTGAACGCCGTTACTTGCACCGTGTGGTACAGAACTTGGTGGGCAATGCAGTCCGTTACTGTGACCATAAAGTCTTGATCAGTGGCGGTATTAACGAACAAGGCATGGCCTATGTTTGTGTGGAAGATGATGGGCCGGGGATTCCCGAACAAGACCGAGAACGTGTATTTGAAGCCTTTGCTCGTTTAGATGACAGCCGCACCCGTGCTTCAGGTGGTTATGGTTTAGGTTTGTCTATTGTAAGCCGCATTGCTTATTGGTTTGGTGGCAAAATTGAAGTCGATCAGAGTCCGAACTTGGGTGGTGCACGTTTTATGATGGTTTGGCCTGCCAAACGGTTTAGTAAGGCAAGAAAAAAAGCCGCAGCAGAGAAAGAAAAAACCACCGATTCATTGACTTGAATTGAGTGCACCAAAACTAATTTTAGACATAAAAAACCAGTGCAATTCAAGGCACTGGTTTTTTTTAATTGCTTTTTTATCTCTATGCAGATCAATCTACAGCTTAGTGCGATTCTTTATATTGCTGATCGGCCTGTTCAAAACGGTCTGTCACTTCATGACTTGGCACTTTACCCAATAAACTCACCACGACAATCGCAATCCAAGAACACACAAAGCCTGGAATAATTTCATAAATACCCGTATCTGCCCAAAGGTTTTTCCAAAGAATGACCATAAGTGCGCCGACAACCATCCCCGCCAATGCACCATTTAAAGTCATGCGTTTCCAGAACAAAGACAAAATGATTAGTGGACCAAATGCTGCACCGAAGCCTGCCCAAGCATAAGAAACCAATCCCAAGACTTTTGATTCAGGATTACCCGCCATCCAAATAGCAAGCAGCGCAATCATGAGTACCATGCCGCGTCCGACCCACACCAATTCATTTTGTGAGGCATTTTTACGCAGGAACGATTTGTAAAAATCTTCGGTTAAAGTACTTGAACAGACCAAAAGTTGACAGCTTAGGGTACTCATCACAGCAGCTAAAATTGCAGCCAGTACCACACCTGCCACCCACGGATTAAACAGGATTTTGGTCAATTCCATAAATACTGTTTCAGGATTGGCATTGACCACACTTGCCAGTTCAGGATGTTGCTGGAAGTAGGCGATACCAAAAAAGCCCGCAGCCACCGCACCGCCTAAACATAAGGTCATCCATGTCATGCCAATACGACGTGCATTCGGAATAGACTTGACTGAATCAACTGCCATAAAACGCACTAAAATATGTGGCTGTCCAAAATAGCCTAAGCCCCATGCCATGAGGGAAATGATCGCGACCCAGCTTAAATCACTGACTAAATTCAGCGCCTGCGGACGAGCCGCTTCTAAAGCAAGTGTGACTTGGCTTAGGTCAGAAAAGCTGAGTAGGGTAATGATAGGGGTCAGCAAGAGCGCAAAAATCATCAAGCCAGCCTGAATGGTGTCCGTCCAGCTGACTGCCAAGAAACCACCAATAAACACATAGCTGATGGTGGCAATAGCACTAATCCACAATGCAGTGCTATAAGGCAGATCAAACATACTTTCAAATAAACGCGCACCTGCAACCATGCCCGAAGCACAATAAATCGCAAAGAAAATTAGAATTACGCAGGCAGATACAATCCTTAAAATTTTTCTTTGATCATTAAAACGGTTAGAAAAATAATCAGGCAAAGTCAGTGCATTGTGCTGTACTTCGGTGTGTACTCGTAAACGACCTGCCACCAAAAGCCAGTTTAGCCATGCGCCAATAATCAGACCAACGGCAATCCACATTTCAGACAAACCTGAAAGATAAATGGCACCGGGCAAGCCCATCAGCAACCAACCACTCATATCGGATGCGCCTGCAGAAAGTGCGGTGACAAAACTGCCAAGACGACGACCACCTAAAATGTAGTCCGAGAAATTTCGAGTCGCGCGATAAGCCAATAAACCAATGACAATCATGGCGACAATATAAAACAGGAAAGTAATAATGGTGGGGTTGAGTGCGCTCATACAGTATCCATTTGGGTTTTGGACAGTCGATTAAAATACAGACCGCTGCTAGATGTGAGTCACTCAATTTGGTGAGTGCAGAGATCTCATCTGCGGTGCTGATTTCATCAAGAAACGCGAAATTTAACCATACATTAAAAAATATTTCAGATTTTTTTCTGAATGGGCATAAAATAGGCAGCTTGAAAGCTGCCTATCATCTTGATGTTTATCTGATTTGCTTATGGATTATTGCGACCCATAACACCACGAATGGTATTCAGGACATCTGCAGGTAAGACCACAGTTTTGGCATTGTTCGATTTCGCCATATCTTGCATGGCTTTTACATATTGCTCACCCAATAAGTACGCCACAGGAATTTCTTTATCACCCACCGCAGAGCTAACCATTTCAATAGCACGTTGAGAAGATTCTGCCAATACAACTTGCGCTTCTGCATCACGACGTGAAGCTTCCAAACGACCATCGGCTTCTAAAATAGCCGCTTGTTTTTCACCATCGGCTTTGGTTACGGTAGCACGACGCTGACGTTCTGCTGCAGCTTGTTCTTCCATAGCTGCCTGCATGGTATGCGATGGTTTAATATCCTGAATTTCTACAGTTTTAAGGGTAATTCCCCAGTCTGAAATATCATCAGAAATGGCTGCTTTGAGTTTGGCTTTGATGTGATCACGTGAAGACAAGGCATCATCCAAATCCATTTCACCCACAATAGAGCGCAATGAGGTTTGAACAAGGTTTTGAATCGCCCAAGTATAGTTTTCAATGCCATACACTGCTTTTTCAGGAGTCGTGAGGTTTATGTACGCAACCGCATTCATGAGTAGAACTGCGTTGTCACGGGTAATAACTTCCTGAGATGGAATATCTAATACAATATCTTTGGTGGTGACTTTATAGGCCACTTCATCGACATAAGGAATGACGAAGTTAAGTCCCGGTGCAAGTGTGGTGTGGTATTTACCCAGACGTTGCACAATCCACTTATAACCTTGCGGAACAATTCGCACGCCTTTAAAAATGGTAATTCCAACAAAGGCTAAAATCGCTAAAACAATAATAGATCCACCAGACATTTTAATTTCTCACTTTTTCGTTGCCATGTGCGCTGTGATGCGGCTGCACCACCAAATCATTACCCAAAATATCAATCACGCGAATACGATCTCCCACTTGCACAGGGCTTGCGGTGCGGCAGTTCCATTCGTCTGAACCAAGTACGGGCATCGGGAAACGGACTTTAATTTGATCATGTTCTAAGTTGGTTTGAATGACCATGCCAATTTGTCCAATAGTGGCTTCGCGTGACAAGCCTGCTTTGGTTTTATCGGTAGATAAGGGTTTGATAAATTTAAACCACGCCAAGGTACACAGTACCGACAAGATAATCCACATCACCAATTGGGTAGTGGTACCCATCATGGGGAACATCCAGTATAAAATACCGACCATGACTGCCCCAATGCCAAACCATAAAGCGGCAAACGCAGGCAAGACCAGTTCTGAAAGCATTAACAGAACGCCTAGTACAAACCAGTGCCAAGGTTCAAGAACGAATTCCATACATCTACTCGCGTATTTTTTACGATTGGTTAATTCTAATTGCTTAGAGAAACGCATCGACTTAAAAAGATGCGCTCTCATCACTTTAACAGATCAATAAGTTTATGAATATTAAAAAAATCACTGAATCCTAAAATTTCGGACGCGGTGCAGGTTTCAGCGCGGCAGGTGATTTTTTAAAGTTATTGATGGCTTGCAGAATTGCTTTGACCTGTAATTGTGCGGCTTTTTCACCTTCTAAAATGGTTTGGTTACTGGCTTTTAAATCTAGAGTACCAATATGTCCAACTTTAGGTTGAATCACGATATTGGCCTGCGCCAATTCCTGATTGATGCTTTGCTGCCCCATAATATTGAGGGTTTGATCGAGTAAGCCCCACATGCTGACAGGTTGATTGCCTGTCGGACGTGCAGAAATATCCACTGCAATGACTAAGTCGGCACCCATCGCTTTAGCCGTCTGTACGGGAATTGGGCTGACCAAGCCGCCATCCACATATTGTGTTCCGCCAATGGTGGCAGGTACAAAAACATTCGGAATACTGCAAGAGGCACGTACGGCTTGACCAGCATTGCCTTTAATAAAGTCGGCTTTACGTCCATTATCTAAACGTGTGGCAACGGCAGCAAAACGAATTGGAAATTTTTCAATCGGTTTATTGGCTACGTGTTGATTGACAAAGTCTTGTAACTTTTGACCTGCAATAAAACCCTGACGGTTTAAGGTTAAATCACGAATGTCGGATTCTTTAAAGGTTAGGGCAATATGTTGGAGCTGATAAGGACTTTTACCACTGGCGTATAAACTGCCGACAAAGCTGCCTGCACTGGTGCCTGTGACAATTTTTGGTTTAATCCCGTGAGACTCTAAAACTTTAATGACGCCAATATGTGCAAAACCTTTAGCACCACCGCCACCCAGCGCCAGTGCAATTACAGGTTCACGTGCTTGGATAGGTGTGGTGCTTGGCGGTGTTTTTGTTGTTTTGTCGCAGCCAGCCAAAGTTAGAGCTAGTACGCCCACTAAAGAATAACGAATCAGTTGCATATCAAATCTAAATTTAGATCAAAGAATATTGCGCCCATCTGAACAAAAAATAGAAACTTTGACTAGCCCTTTTTCAAAAGCTTTTGTAACGGTTTTGCCAACCAATGTGGATTTTTAGCCGAAAACTTGCCGTGATATTGCGTATAAATTGCATCTAAATCTTGAGCATAATCGCCCGTAGGATGAAACACGCCCAAAATATGAATGGTTTTGTGTGCATAATCAAAAGAGAACATCACAATTGGGATATTGGCGCCGTAGGCAATATGGTAAAAGCCACTGCGGATATTTTCGGCTTGTTTACGTGTGCCTTCGGGCGCCATACCAATCCAGATTTTTTCTTTTTTTCGTACAATCTCAATAATATCTTGGGTATGTCCTTGAGGAGAATGGCGCACCACAGGAATTACCCCAATCCAGTTTAAAAGTGGCTTGAGTGGGGTTTCAAATAAAGTGTGCTTACCAAAAATAGTAATTTGAATACCTAAACCGAGTAGGGCGGTAAAACCATGCCACGCATCAATATTTGACGTATGCGGTGAGATAATAGCAACTGCTTTGGGCAAGTTGGGAAATTCGCCCACCATTTGCCAGCCTTGCGCCAAAAAAATATTTTTAAATAAAGCACGACTGCTGGCTGTTCCACGTTGTGGAACTTGGTCGGGTAACTGTGGAAATTGCCGTGCACTGCGTGCAAAAGGATTGGTGATTTTCATGAATGCGATGTCATCCTGACGTGCGTGATTAACAACAATAAATACCCAATATCATGACGCATGAATCTAAATCTATTCAAGATATTAGACTTTCGCTTTGTCTGATTCATTGGCAAAATAGTCGAAATCTGAATGTGAAAGTGATGAAAAATAACAATCCATTATTCAAAATTTTAGTGTAGTACTGTGTTTTTTTGATCTTTTGCCCATATCTAAATTGAGATGCTATGCCCAATTTGCGCCAAACTTATTTGTTGTTATTTTCTCTGTATTGGGCGCAGGGCTTGCCTGTTGGTTTTATGACCCATGCCTTGCCTGTGATTTTACGTGCGCAAGGTGTGTCTTTGGCACATATTGGCGGTTTCGGTTTGTTAATGCTGCCATGGTCAATCAAAGTGTTTTGGGCACCTTTGGTGGATCGCTTTGGACATTCATATTTTGGGCATTATCGTAGCTGGATTTTGCCGTGCCAGTGGCTGAGTGTTTTGGTGCTGATTGGGCTGTCCTTTTTACCGATTGAGTCCTTAAATCATCCTATATATTTGTGGGTGTTTTTTGTGGCTTTGCTCGGTATGAACTTGGTCGGTGCAACCCAAGATATTGCCACCGATGGTTTGGCGGTCAATATTTTACAAGCCAAACAGCAACATTGGGGTAATACCTTTCAGGTGGTTGGTTCACGACTGGGCTTTATTGTGGGTGGTGGTGCAATTCTGTGGGCATTGGATTGGCTAGATTGGCAAAAAACTTTCTTAATTTTAGCGGGATTGGTGTTTTTAAATACCTTGCCAATTTTAATGTTTAAAGAGCCACAACATGCTGCTAAACAAGTGCTTGTTCAAGCTCAAAGTAAAATGTCATTTCACGCACGTCTTGCTGCGATTCGTGAATATCTGCGCTATTTTGTGGAAACGCCTGTACTGTACGCATGGCTATGGGTGTTACTCAGCTTTAAAATTGCCGATGGTTTGGCTGGCCCTTTATTAAAACCTTTAATGGTAGATTTAGGCTTAAGCTTTTCTCAAATTGGCATTTATGTGACCATGTTGGGAGCAATGGCCGCTTTGTTGGGTGCAGGCATCGCAGGGTTGATGCTGAAATGGTGGTCTAGAGCGCATGCCCTCATCATTTTTTCTGTGCTTAAAATTTTGAGTTTAGTGGCCTATGCTTATTTGGCTGAATTGTATGAACAGCAAGTTGATGCTGCACACTGGCTGATTTATAGCATTAATGCTGCAGAAGATTTGTGCTCTGCCATGTTACTTGTGGTGATGCTGACCTTGATTATGCAGTACAGCCGTAAACAATACGCAGGGACCGACTTTACATTTCAGGTTGCGATTATGGCGACTGTGAGCGGGGTACTCTATACCCTGAGTGGAATGTTGGGCGATGCTTTAGGCTATGCGAATTACTTGCTGTTGATTTGTGTTGTTGCGATTTTATGCCTTGTCACGATCTGGAAATGGGCAAAGCTTGCGAAAAGCGCTCACTCATCCACGCTCGAATAAGAAGATAGATCATCAAGACAGAATGACAGGCTTAAACCACTTTAAAAAATTCATTGAGTGGAAAAAATAAAAGCGACCTTTAAAGAGTCGCTGGAGTATAAAAGGTATCCACATTGAAGTAGATACCGATCTCGTTTTTGTGATTTTCAAAAATTATTATTTGCGCTTTCAGTGCTTCACTTCGGCAGCGCAGGCAGTATAACTTTAAATTATGACAATCCTGCGACAGTTTAAGTCGCATAGAGATGTGTTGCAGGTAAAATCAGCATATTCTAGCTGCGGTATGGGGTATTGATTGCCTGTGTCCATTGTTGGTGATTACAACGCGGGCAGACTTCATTGGCATGTTTAAGTAAACGGACATGCCCGCAATACATGCAGGCATAATAAGTGTGTGGAACTATGCGGTACGCGAGTTGGCAAGCTTTAGGAAATAAGGGTAAACCATAGCGTGTGGCATCGCCATGAAAAAACAACATGCTGAATTTTCCATCACTTTCTAGTAAGCCAACACGTACTTGCCCTAAATGCTCCACGCCTTGTTGGCGCATTTCGGCAAAGAATTCATCATGCGACATTTTACCGTACTTAATTTTTTCTAAGACCAATTCACCATCTTCTACAATATATAGCGATTTACCTTCAATCAAATCTTCAAAGGGTTGGTATTTCATCATGAGCCATGTGGTCAGGCGATACATCCCAATCACCACTGTCATCACCACCAAGGCATGTACCAAGGGTAAATCTTCAGTGAACATAGGGTCGCCCGCAATAGAACCGAGCGATAAAATAATGGCCAATTCAAAAATAGAAAGCTGGCGTACTCCGCGTTTTCCTGTGAGGCGTAAAAATAGAATAATCATGCCAAACATGAGTGCAGCACGAATCATTAATTCTGCAACAAATGTCCATGTGGTGTCGTGAATGAAGATGGTGAACCAATCCATAGATTGTCTATTTTGTTATTTTGATGCTTGATACTATGCTTAAATTGAGTGGGTAAAATAGTGGTTTTGAGTAAAGAACTGCAATTATTTTAGTGGTTTAGAAACATAGAAATTTGTTATATTGCCTAAAAACTATAAATACAAAAATAATGAATCAGAAGATGAATTCACAACTATTACAATTTGCCAAATCTATGCGTCATGCTGCTACGGATGCTGAAAATTTGCTGTGGCAACTACTTAGTGCAAACGCTTTATGGTGCTCAAATTTAGACGTCCGTAGATGATTGAACCGTATATTGTAGATTTTTACTGTCATGAGATTGGCTTGGTCATTGAGTTGAATGGCGGTCAGCACAATACGGAAAATGGTCAGGCTTATGATGTCGAGCGCACTCAGTTTTTAGAGACTTTGGGCTTAACTGTCGTGCAGTATTGGAATTCTGATGTGTTGGGAAGGGTGGATGTGGTGTTGGAGGATTTGTGGCAGGTGTGTTCTGAATTGAAAAATACCTCTTTTATTAAAGAGGTATTTTGAAAATTATCGACGATTGCTTGATTCAAAATCTACACGGGGATCAGCACTTTCCGTAGTTACTCTGTAATTTGACGGTAAATTAACAGAATCTTTAACCCATGTAGGTCTAGGACGGCTAGAAGCTGTTAGGGTTGTTAAAGTATTTTGATTATTTCTTGATGTAGAGTTTTGAGAGTTCTGTGTATGTCTGGACATTGCATTCTCCCGTTAACCATAAAATTAATAGATATAGACATAATATGCTAAAAATAGCTGCTGCACAATTAATCTCTGAATAAGCTTTTTCTAAAGCAATAACTTTGTCTTCAAGCATTTGGGCATTTCGAGAAATTAAATCCTGATAAATTTCTCCCATATACCACAGGCATGTTCTTTCGTCATTATCCATAAAAGTGTTAATTAAATTGGTGTCATCCAACGGAACTTTTTCTAGTGCAGAAAGACTAAGTACTTTTGCAATTTTATACCAACAGCTTAGAATTGCTATAAACAAGATTACACATAAAATATATAAAATCCATTTAGTTAATGAAGTGCAAGCATAAGCAGTAAAAGTTTCTAACTTGGTTAGTGCTGCTGAGTAGGCAACTATCACAATACCAACCATTGTTGAATATTTAATTGCTTTATCATCCAGTGATTTACTTCTATCGATCTCTAGTTGATATTCATGCTTGGAAACTTCAAATAGAATTTTATATTTATTGATGTCATCTTGGCTCATATTGAAAAACAAAGGGCTGAATAATCAGCCCTTTATACACAAATTAGATCAAACTAACAACACATTAAAGCGCTGCAATCTGCTCCATATTCGCTTTAATTTTCGCTAACTGATCTGCAAATTCAGCAAGTTTCACTTTCTCGCCTTCAACCACAGCCGCAGGGGCTTTCGCCACAAAACCTTCATTTGCAAGTTTAGTTGCAATTTGGTCATGCTGCTTTTGAACCTTGTCTAAGTCTTTTTGTAGACGACCCAATTCTGCTTTCGGGTCAATCAAACCCTTCATTGGAACGAATACAGACACGTGACCGACTACAGAAGAAGAAGACAATGGTGGTTGTTCACCATCTGCCAAGAAGGTAATGCTTTCAACTTTCGCCAATGCTTTAAACAACGGTTCAATACGAGAAATTTGTGCTTTTTCTGCTTCAGTCGTGTTCTGTAAAAGTACAGGCAATAAACGTGCATTACCTAGACCCATTTCACCACGAATGTTACGCACCGCACCAATCAAACCTTGTAGCCATTGCATATCTGCTTCGGCTTGTTCGTTGATTTTGGCTTCATCTGCAACAGGGTAGTTTGCCAACATAATGGTTTCGCCACCCAAGCCAATCATTGGCGCAAGGGTTTGCCAAATTTCTTCAGTTAAGTACGGCATGATTGGATGAGCAAGACGTAAAGAAGCTTCCATCACCGCAAGCAATACACGACGAACTTCGGCTTTGCGTTCTTCAGAAACAGACTCATCATTCAGAACAGGTTTGGTTAGCTCTACATACCAGTCGCAGTATTCATTCCAAATAAAGTCATAAATCGCTTGCGCAGCCAAGTCTAAACGGTAAGTTGCAAACGCTTGATGAACAGCTTGCTCTGCCTTTTGTAAACGGCTCACAATCCACTGTTCAGGCAATTCCCAAAGGTCTTGACGTGCCTCTTGACCAACCGTTTGACCTTCAACATTCATCAATACAAAACGGGTAGCATTCCAAATTTTGTTGGCAAAGTTACGATAACCTTCCACACGTTTCATATCAAACTTGATGTCACGACCTGTATTTGCCAATGCGCAGAAGGTAAAACGAACCGCGTCTGTGCCATAAGCCTGAATCCCTTCTGGGAATTCTTTGCGGGTCGATTTTTCAATTTTCGCTGCTTGTTTCGGGTTCATCAAACCCGTCGTACGTTTCTGTACTAAAGTTTCAAGATCTACACCGTCAATCAAGTCTAATGGGTCAAGCACGTTGCCCTTAGACTTCGACATTTTTTGACCTTCGCTGTCACGTACCAAACCGTGAACGTAAACTGTTTTGAACGGTACTTGTGGCGTGCCATCTTCATTCTTCATGAAGTGCATGGTCATCATGATCATACGCGCCACCCAGAAGAAGATGATGTCAAAACCTGTCACCAATACATCAGTGGAGTGGAAGGTATTTAAGAAGTAGTTTTCTGCATCTTTCTTGGCATCACCCGTCCAACCTAAGGTCGAGAATGTCCAAAGTGCAGAGGAGAACCATGTATCCAGTACGTCTTCGTCTTGGTTTAATTGAACATCGGCAGGGATATTATTTTTCGTACGAACTTCTTCTTCGTTACGACCTACATAAACATTGCCTTCAGCATCGTACCAAGCAGGAATACGGTGACCCCACCACAATTGACGCGAGATACACCAGTCTTGAATGTTGTTCATCCACGCCATATACATATTGCTGTATTGCTCAGGCACGAACTTGATGCGACCATCTTGCACCGCTTCAATTGCAGGTTGCGCTAACGGTGCAATTTTCACATACCATTGGTCAGTCAATAATGGCTCAACAATTACGCCCGAACGGTCACCGCGAGGTGGTTTCAAGGTGTACGGTTGGATTTGATCTAACCAACCTTCGCTTTTCGCTTGTTCAACTAATTTTTTACGTGCTTCAAAACGCTCTAAACCAATGTAGTCTGCAGGTGCAGGAATGGTTTTAGAAATTTGTTCGCCTGCTTTCGCAATATATTCAAACTCAGCCAATACTTCAGCATTTTTGTTGAAGATATTGATGATTGGCAATTCGCAGCGTTTACCCACTTCATAGTCATTGAAGTCGTGTGCAGGGGTAATTTTTACACAACCTGTACCGAATTCTTTATCGACATACTCATCTTTTACGATTGGAACGGCACGACCTGTAATTGGGAGGATGATGTTTTGACCAACAAGGTGCGAGTAACGCTCATCATCAAGCGCAACCGCAACCGCTGTATCACCTAACAATGTTTCAGGACGAGTGGTTGCCACCACAATATGATCTTTACCATCGTGTGTGCGTAGTGATTTATCTTCAAAGAAGTATTTGAAGTGCCAGAGTGAACCTTGTTCTTCTTTATCAGACTCAACTTCTAGGTCAGATAGGGCAGTTTGTAATTTTGGATCCCAGTTTACAAGGCGTTTACCACGGTAAATTAAACCTTCTTCATGCAGTTTAACAAAAACCTCTTTAACTGCATTCGATAAGCCTTCATCCATGGTGAAGCGTTCACGTGACCAATCTACTGAGGAACCTAAACGACGGATTTGACGGGTAATGTTACCACCAGATTGTTCTTTCCATTCCCAGACTTTTTCGATGAATTTTTCACGACCCAAGTCATGTCGGCTGATATTTTGCGCGCCCAATTGACGCTCTACTACCATTTGTGTGGCAATACCTGCGTGGTCTGTACCTGGTTGCCATAAGGTATTTTTGCCTGACATACGGTTAAAGCGTGTAAGGGCATCCATAATGGCGTTGTTAAAACCATGACCCATGTGCAAGCTACCTGTGACGTTTGGCGGCGGAATCATGATACAGAATGATTCGCCTTTTTCTGACGGCTTAAAGTAGCCGTTTTCTTCCCAAGTCTTGTACCATTTTTTCTCGATCTCGGTAGGATCGTAGGTTGTAGCAATATTTTGCGCTGAATCAGTCATAGTAAGAACAGGTTAAAAGTGAATAAAAAATTGCAACTATTGTAGCAAAAAAATTGCCCGCTAAGCGAGATTCAACTCAGCCAAACTTATCGCAATTGGCAGTTGGGCAAACTCATCGTATGATGGGCGACAAGTATGATAAAAACTTCAAGTTCTCCGTTGCCTGTAACACTGTTTTAAACTGGGTTTAAGCAATGGATTTTAAAATAGATGAAAACACATCAATACGGTCAAAATAGGCAAGTTCAGTTATGACTTATGCTGTATCTTTAAAATTAAAACCAGAAACATATCAAAGATTTCAACACATTCATCAACAACTCAATGCAGGTGAATCGGAAAGTTTATCTAAAGCTTTGGGGGCGGTACTGACCGATATTTCTTGTGAAATTATTGAGCAACTTTTTGGTGAATTGTCACGTTCTAGTCATTCACTGGATGGTGAATCTGAAAAAATTATTCAGCAAGTCATACAAACCATGCAAAAATATATGCCATGGTCGGTGTCGTTTTTTGGCAATGAACGCTTAACGCCTATGGTGAATTATCTGGCAAGCATGATGTATCAGCAGGAAGGGCAAGGTTTTGTGACTTATCCTGTCGATAGTATTGTTATGAAAGAAACGTTGGGTTGTATTGAGCAAATTCGGCAGGGCAACAGTGCATGTATTGCGCCTGCATTTAAAGGGTTTACTCAAATTATTGATCAGGGCGTGGGTTATTTAATTCGTGATCCGAAAAAAATGCTGAAATTTAATTTGGTGGTCGATAAAACTTTAAATGGCGTGATTCATTTGACTACGCAACTGGGGTATAAACGCCTAGAAAAAATGGGTGCGCAATTCGATTTGGAAAGTGCAGAGATATATTTAAACCATTTTCTTGGGTTTTTGCAGCATCCTGCAAAACCTAAGACTTAAATTTTGATGACTTAAATTTTTAAATAACGCGGACAAACGGTTATGGCAAAACGGGAAAACTTGGAACATAAAGTGGTGTGGATTACAGGTGCATCTTCTGGCATTGGTAAGGCATTGGCAAAAGAGTGTGCTTTACAAGGTGCACAAGTGATTTTAACCGCACGTCGTTATGAAGAACTTGAAAAAGTACGCGTGAGTTTGCTGAATCCTGAACGTCATCTTTCTGTATGTGCAGACATCACCAATGAAAGTCAGGTGTTACATGCGTATGAGCAAGTGTTGGCACGTAAAGGACGCATTGACTGGCTAATTAATAACGCAGGTTTAAGTCAGCGCGCTTTAATTGCTGATACGACCATGCTGACTGAACGCACCATTATGGAAGTGGATTATTTTTCTCAGGTCTTTCTGACTAAAACCGTCTTGCCGACCTTTTTACAGCAAAAACATGGTCGCATTATTTTTGTATCTAGTGTTGCAGCATTATTGGGTACGCAATATCGCGCGTCATATTCTGCAGCGAAAAGTGCCATTCACATGTGGGCGAATAGTTTGCGTGCAGAAGTAGCAGAGCAGGGCGTACAGGTTTCAGTTGTTTTCCCAGGATTTGTGAATACCAATGTGTCTTTTAATGCATTAAATGGTGAAGGCAAACCACAAGGACATCAAGATGAAGCCATTGAAAATGGTTTAGATGCCGATGTTTTTGCTAAAAATACAGTTAAAGCACTCATGGCAGGCGATGAATATATCGTGGTCGGGGGCGCTAAAGAAAAACTGGGCGTGTTGGTGTCGCGTTTATCGCCAAGTACTTTATATAAAATGATTCGTAAAACCAAAGTGAAGTAATTTTTAATCAAAGTGACTTCAAAATAAAATAATAAAAACAAAAAGAAGGATGAGCCATGCGTTTAATAATGAAAGGTTTTTTTTTATCAGCGCGTGGCTTTTCGCTTTCTTAGGGATGACTCAAACGACATTTGCCAAATTACAAACAAACGATGATTCGTTGTGTAAACAACCTGAATATATTGAAAAGATTTTACGACAGCACACAAATACAACCACAGTGAATGAGGACTTTTTGGCTTGTGCAGATTTCCCCAATGTTACTGAACAAACTTTAATTGCTTATGCTGAAACTCAGACAAAAGATGATCAACCTGTAGATGATTATCAGCTGACTTTTTTAACCGTAAATAGTAAAACGCAAAAGCTTCATTCAATCTATCACGTGAAAGAGCTTTTGCCTTCAGATGCAATTGAACTGCGTTCTATCCAATTAGATTTGGCGCCGTATCAAGTTTCTGAAAGCTTAAGGGCAATTGGTTTAAGAAGGAATTATGCAGGACGTTCAAGTGCCAATCCATTTTCGGCGCAAGTACTCGATTTATATGATTTACAGCATAACAAGAAAATTTTAAACGGTTTAATCGTAGCGCGTTATCAGGCAGAAACGGATACACGTTGTAATGCCGAAGTAATAGAAAGTAAAGCTATTTTAATGATGTTGCGGAATACAACTCGACAATATTTTGATATGCAATTACGTGATCGTATTCAACATTATGAAATGTCGGGAGATTTAGAAAATTGTAAAGAAACTAAACGCGTGTCTACTCAACAGCGTTTCACTTTAAAATTTGATGGTCAGCAATATCAAATTCCTCAGCCTTATCGAGATCAGTATTTATACTAAATTCTTTATAAACGCTGAAAGACGTACTCAGCGTTTTACAGATGATTGATTGATGTTATTTTGAACCGCCGTTCCATAAGCAAAGACTTCGACCATGCCGCCTTGCATCCCCAATTCTGTGGTGCTTAAACGCAGCCCCATAATATGATTTGCGCCCATTTTTTCAGCTTCTAATTTTAAACGGACGATGGCTTCACGACGCGCCCGCTCGACAATACTTTCATAACTGGTCAAGCGCCCGCCAAAGAAGTTCTGAATATTGGCAATCACAAACTTAAAATAATCATGAGAAATGACCACATTGCTGTGTATCAATTGCCCAAAATTGGGACTGGTCTGGAAGCGGTTATTATCAATCTGAATATAACTTAAACGCAGTTCTTGCTCGGCTAAATATTTGAAATGTTTGCGTTCGTTGTGTCGCCCAAAACCAAAGCCTACGGCAAATAAAATCGCAAAGACAACAATTTGCAGAATTAAATTATCCATGTGATGTTATTCCTGTTCAATAATCTTTGCTTTAGTGTGATGCTGGAAATGGGTCTGGAAGTTTAGGAATATCTGCCTCGACCACCACTGCTGTACCATAAACAAACAATTCCGAAGCACCTTGAGCGATATTTGAAGTAGAAAAGCGAATCCCAACAATAGCATTGGCACCTAAACCACGTGCTTTAGCAATCATACGATCCATCGCTTCTTGGCGTGATTCTTCTAGTAATTCGGTATAAGCCGTTAATTCACCACCGACAATATTTTTGAGTCCTGCCAAGAAGTCACGCCCCACATGCTTACTGCGTACGGTGCTGCCATAGACCACATCAATTTGCCGTGAAATACGATGACCTGGTACAGATTCAAGATTACTAAGCAACATAAGATTCTAATATTTAAAAACAAGACGTATTGAAGATATGAAATGTGCTTGCAAAAAGCAATAAAAAAGCCCACCGAAGTGAGCTGATTTAGTCTTTATATCTGAGCTGTTAAGCAGCAAATTTAAGGTAGACGCAAAGACTTATTGCGCTTTACGTTCTGCCGATGATGCAGGTTGCGAAGTAGCATCTGAAGTGTTGGCTTTCACACCGCCACCCAAAGATTTATACAACTCCACCTGATTGTTCAAATTGGCTTGTTCCAACAACAATAAACCTTGTTCTGCTGCATAAGACGTACGCTGTGCATCCAACACGGTTAAATAGTTGTCAATGCCTGCGCGGAAGCGTGCATTAGATAATTTATAAGTGGTATTGGTCGCATCAACCAAGCGTTTTTGTGCCGCTAAACGATCACCAATATTTTGACGAACTGCCAAAGCATCATTCACTTCACGGAATGCAGACTGAATTGATTTTTCATAGTCAGCCAAAGCAATTTGTTGATCCGTTTCTGAAATTTTGATGTTGGCTTGGCGTGTGCCCCAATCAAAAATTGGCAAGTCGATGCTCGGGCCCACTGCCCAAACAAAACTGCCTGATTTAAACAAATCACTCAAGTCAGTTGATGCATAGCCTGCATTGCCCGTGAGGCTAATGCTTGGGAATAAACGTGCTTTTGCTGCACCAATATTGGCACCCGCAGCCGATAGTCGATACTCTGCAGTACGAATATCAGGACGGTTATTCAGCAAGTCACTTGGTAAGCCAGCGCCAATTGCGGTAGTTTTGGTAATGCGCGTCACACGTTGCGTTGGCAATAACGCACTTGGAACTTGTTCGCCCACCAACAAGTTCAGCAAGTTTTGTGCTTGCGCGACTTGGGTTTTGTAGTTGGCGACATCATTACGTGCAGTTTCAACTGAAATTTGTGCCTGACGGACAGGTAATTCACTATCAATGCCGACATCAAAACGCTTTTTGTTGAGGTTATAAGACTCAAGCTGTGTTTTTAAGGTTTGGTCTGCCAGTTTTAAATTGGCATTGGCAAAAGAATAGTTGAGCCATGCTTGCGCCACCTGACCAATCAAGGCAATTTGTGTGGCATCACGCGAGCTTTGAGTTGCCAAGAAGTTATCTAATGCATTGTCTTTTAAGCTGCGTACACGACCCCAAAAATCTAGTTCGTAGGCAGTTACACCTAAACCAACGTTATAGCGTGTGTGTGTGCCTAAAGCAGTACCTTGGTCTTGACGCAGTACGCCACCGCTAGCACCAATGGTAGGTAACTGGTTGTTTTCGGTAATTTGATAGGCTTGTTGGGCACGTTGGATATTCAGCGTCGCTGTGCGTAAATCACGGTTATTGTTCAATGCCATATCCAAAACTTGTAATAAGCGTTGATCGGCAAAGAAATCTTTATAACCTTGTTCAGCCACTGAAGTACCCGATGCAGCAGCAGTATAGCTGCTTGGAATACTTGCCTGAGCGACGGGCTCTGGCCCACGCATACTTTGACAAGCTGTCAAAGCAAGCGCGAGGGCAGAAACCGCAATACCACGGCCTGTATGCGACCATAAGTTTTGCATCACGATACATGCTCCTGATTATTTTGTTGTTTTGGTTTGTATTTAAAGATACTTCTAATCCAGACATAGAATACAGGAATAAAGAAGATCCCTAACAAGGTTGAGCTAATCACACCACCTAACACACCATAACCTACTGAGTGTTGGCTACCTGCACCCGCACCTGATGAAAGTGCAAGCGGCAATACACCAAAACCAAAGGCCAAAGTGGTCATAATGATTGGGCGTAAACGCATTTTTGCAGCATGCAAGGTCGCTTCAAACAGGTCTTCACCTTTTTCTTGTAGCTCTTTGGCAAACTCCACAATCAAAATCGCGTTTTTGGCTGATAAACCAATCACGGCAATAATCGCCACTTGGAAGTAAATGTTGTTGGATAGGTTCGGGTTTTTGAACAAGATCATGCCCCCGAAGGTGAGCAATAATGCTCCGACAATACCCAACGGTACCACCAACAGCACCGAGAATGGAATAGACCAGCTTTCATACAAGGCTGCCAAACACAAGAATACAATCAGTAATGACAGTGCATAGAGGAATGGTGCCTGATCGCCCGATTCACGTTCTTCAAGTGATAAACCTGTCCATTCATAGTCAAAGCCGTTTAAGCCCATAGATGGAAGTTTTGCGACAATTTCTTCCATCGCTTGCATGGCTTCACCAGAGCTGACACCTGGCGCAGGTGCACCCTGAATGTTCTTGGCAGATACGCCGTTATAGCGTTCCAAACGAGGTGAACCATAAGTCCATTCACCTGTTGCAAAGGCAGAGAATGGCACCATTTCACCACGGTTGTTGCGGACATACCACTTGTTCAGGTCTTCAGGCATCATGCGTGAATCAGATTCGGCTTGCACATAGACTTTTTTCACGCGACCACGGTCAATAAAGTCATTGATGTACGAACCACCCCAAGCCATGCCCATGGTGCTGTTGATTTCAGCAATGCTGACACCTGCCGCACCTGCTTGCGCTTGGTCAATAATAATACGGTACTGTGGTGTATCTTCTTGACCATTTGGACGTACGCCCATTAAGCGAGGGTCTTTAGATGCTTCACCCAACACAATATTACGTGCCATGGTGAGTTTTTCATGACCATTGCCCGCAGCATCTTTCAGTTGCAAGTTAAAGCCTGAGCTGACACCTAATTCTGGCATCGCAGGAAGCTGTAATGGCATGATGTAAGTGGCATCTTTCACAATCATGTTCAGTGCCATACCACGCTGGATAATTGCACCAACTTGAGATTCAGGGCTTGTACGCTCACTCCAGTCTTTTAACTTAATGAACGCCATACCTGCGTTTTGACCAACGCCTGAGAAAGAGAAGCCTGAAACACTAAATACCGACTGCACATGCTCTTTTTCATTTTCTCTGAAAAAGTTGGTCATGCTGGTCATGGTGGCGTCAGTACGTTCCAAAGTTGCATTTGGTGGGAGTTGTACCAATGTCATCACCACGCCCTGATCTTCATCAGGCAAGAATGATGATGGTAGTTTTTGGAACACTAGCACAATAATGCCCAGTACCACTGCATATAAAACCCCCGAGAAGATTTTATGATGCGTCATGCGGTTAACACCACCTTGATATTTAACCGAGAGCTTATCGAAACTGCGGTTAAACCAGCGGAAGAAACGCGCAAAAATACCGTTGCTTTCAGGCTTGTTTGGATCGTGTTGTTTAAGAATCGTGGCACATAGGGCAGGGGTAAAGGTCAACGCTACGACCAGTGACAACACCATTGCAGTCACAAGCGTAATTGAGAATTGACGATAAATAACGCCTGTAGTCCCACCAAAGAATGCCATAGGTACGAATACCGCAGACAATACCGAGGTAATCCCGATCAGTGCGCCTGAAATCTGTTTCATCGACTTTTCAGTCGCCGCCACAGGGTCAAGATGTTCTTCGACCATGACACGTTCTACGTTTTCCACCACGACAATTGCGTCATCGACCAATAGACCAATCGCCAGTACCATGGCAAACATGGTCAGGGTGTTAATCGAGAAGCCAAACATGTTGATCACGGCAAAGGTACCCAGTACCACTACAGGCACGGCCATGGTTGGAATAATTGTGGCGCGCCAGTTCTGCAAGAACAGGAACATCACAATAAAGACCAAAATGATCGCTTCAATTAAGGTTTTAACAACACTCTTAATTGAAAGTTCAATAAATGGCGTGGTATCAAAAGCCAACTCATCCTTTAAACCCGCAGGGTAGTTAGGACGTAATTGCTTAAGGCGTTCTTCTACAGCAGCAGCGGTATCTAGGGCGTTAGCACCTGTAGATAATTTAATTGCGACACCGCCCGCAGGCTTGCCGTTGTATTTAGAAATAAACTGATAGTTGTCTGCACCAAGTTCAATTCGTGCCACATCACCCAAGCGCACTTGAGCGCCCGAAGCGGTATTTTTTAGGAAAATATTGCTGAATTGTTCAGGTGTTTGTAGCAAGCTTTGTGCAGTTACCGTAGCATTCAAAGCCTGACCTTGAATTGCAGGCGCACCGCCCAATTGACCTACCGCAACCTGTGCGTTTTGGGTACGAATCGCTTGAGCAATATCACTTGGTGTGACTTGCAAGCTCGCCATTTTGGCAGGGTCCATCCAAATACGCATCGCGTATGAGCCACCAAAGACTTGTACTTCACCCACACCTGCAACACGGCTCAGCGGTTCAGAAATGTTAGAGTTAACATAGTCTTTAATATCATCGGCAGACAGGCTTTCATCAGGTGAATAAAAAGCGAGAACCTGTAAGAAGCTCGCTCCTGATTTGGTCACTTTCACGCCTTGACGTTGCACATCATCAGGCAAGAGCGCCGTAGCAGATTGCAATTTGTTCTGTACTTGAACCTGTGCAATATCTGGGTCGATACCTTGTTCAAAGTTTAACGTAATGGATGCAGAACCGTTCCCCGCACTGTTGGATGAAATATAGCGCAGACCATCCAAGCCGTTCATTTGTTGTTCAATAATTTGCGTTACTGTGTTTTCCACAGTTTCAGCAGATGCACCCGGATAGGTTGCAGCAATGGTGACCGTTGGCGGTGCAATGGTCGGATATTGGGCAATTGGCATATTGGTGAGGGTAATAATCCCCGCCAACATGATTACCAATGAAATCACCCATGCAAAAATGGGGCGATGAATAAAAAAGTGAGCCATTAACGTCTACTCCTTATGTATTTGAAGTAGCTTTTGATTCAGTTGCTTGGGCTTCTGAGGCTGGTTTGGCATCCCCCGATTTTGCTGGTGCAGCAGCGCCTTGCGGTTGATACGGCTTAGCGACCACTTGCTGTTCAGGTTTTACTTTGGCAATACCTTCGACAATCACTTTATCGCCAGTTTGCAAACCTTCAGTCACAATCCAGTTGCTGCCTTGCGTACCAACTGTGGTCACAGGACGCGGTTCAACAATACCTTTGGCATTCACAATCATTGCCATTGCCTGACCTGTTGGGGTACGGCTAATCGCAGCTTGTGGAATTAAGATTGCGTTAGGAATCACACCTTGCACAATTTGCGCAGTGGCAAACATACCCGGCAATAATAAATGATTTGAATTTGGGAACACGGCGCGTAAAGTCACGGTGCCTGTTTCTGGGTTCACGCTGGCATCAGAAAAAGCCAAACGACCTTCAACAGGGTAGTAGCTGCCATCTTCAAGTTTTAATTTTACTTTGGTGTTGTTGCTGCTATTTAAACTACCTTGGCTCAATTGCTGACGTAAACGTAGTAACTCTGCGCTGGACTGATTGATGTCTACATAAATTGGATCTAAGCGTTGAATCGTCACCAACGGTTCCGCCTGACTAGCCGTAACCAATGCACCTGCAGTCACAGTAGAGCGGTTAGTTTGCCCTGAAATTGGGGCACGTACAGTCGAATAGCCTAGGTTAATTTCGGCATTGCGTACTTCTGCTTGAGTCGCAGCAACATCGGCTTCGGCAAGTTTTACCTGTGCCACAATGTCATCATATTCTTGTTTAGAGATTGCATTGCTGCCTACCAACTGACGGTAACGACCTTCTTTAATGCGTAACACATTCAATTGCGCTTGCTGGCGGGTGAGTGCTGCACGGCTACTGTCTAGACTGGCACGGTTGGTACGTGAGTCAATTTCATAAAGCGCCTGACCCTCACGCACGTAGCTGCCTTCGGTAAATAAACGTTTCAGAACCACACCACTGGTTTGTGGGCGAACTTCTGAAATTTCAAAGGCTGTGGTACGTCCAGACAGTTCTACAGACTGTTCCACGCTTTGTGGCTGTGCCACCAGTACGCCAACCTCAGTCGGTGGCATTTGCTGAGCTGCACCTGCTTGCTGTGCATCTTTTGGATCTTTGCTACAACCCACAAGTGCTAAACTTGTGGCTAATGCGCAAGCAGTCAGGGCAGGAGCCCAAAGCTTTGCAGACATCATTCTTTCACCTCTATTAGATTCTTATCTAAACTTATGTATTGGTTTGTCTTGCAGATATTGAGCGCAAAACAGATACCACAATGTGATCCAAATAAAACTTATGCTCCAACCAGAGAGGACATCTGAAGGATAGTGCACTCCCAGATACACACGGGAAATGCCCATCAGCAACATCCATAACCACGCGCACACAGACAAAATTTTATGCGCTGGATGTTGCAAACTCAGGTAAATCACCAAACAACCTAAAGTTGCAGCATAAAAACTATGAGCGCTTGGAAATGATGCGCCAAAAGTTTCCACCAAATGCAATGCTTCAGGCGGGCGAGGTCGCGCGAATAGGTATTTGAGCAGCCATGAAAGCGCAATACTTACGACCAGTCCTACACTGATAAAAACAATTTTTGTGTATTTTTTATACCATGCCAAATAGAAACACCATAGGCAGGTTAAAAATAATACAAATGGCATGCCACCTAATACAGAAAGTGTGATTGCCAATTGATTCAAATGTGCGGTGCGCTGGGTACTTAAAAACTCCACACTGGCAACATCAAATTGTTGCCAACTTGGAATGTTTAGCACTAACACACTGATTATAAATAGTAAACTACCGAGATAAAGCAGTATTTTAGGCATGCTAAAAATCCCTGTAAGTTTAACCGATTTGAGCACGGTTGATGAATGGAATAAAGTGTACTAGTCAGTACACTTTATTTCAAGCCAATGTAAATGAGAAGAATTTCTTTTTTTGTTACTTTGTGCGCAATGTAAATGTGCACTAAATTTTAGCATTTCGTTCAGTATTTGAGGATGCATCGTCATCCACTGTAATTGGTTGTTTCGGTGGCCAAAAGAAATCACTTGGACGGGTTAAGAAGTGAGTCAGCACCAATTTTGCCAAAGGTTTCCACTGTTCAAAACGTACCCGACGCGCACGCAATGCCACAATAATGGTTAAAGTAAAGCTGACAAATAAGTTGGTTAAACCAATTAGCAGTACGCCTAAAAAGGACACAATAATCAGGCCAATTTCAGGTGAGCCATTAATATTCATTAAACCCTGAATAAAGTTGGCAGAAGCGAAGGCAATGTGGCGAATATCAATCGGTAAACCCAAAATATAACCCAGTGTGGCGGTACTGCCGAGCATAATCCCGAACAGGAAATTACCTGCCAAAGCCCCTAAGTTTCGTTCTATATAATTGGCAAATATATTGAGACGTTCTTGCCCGAGTAGCTTTTTTAAATGCAGATGGGCTTTTAGGCGTGGCCCGACTTTACGATACACGGCCATGTTATCGAAATAACCTGCAATCAAACCAGACAGAAATAAAAATACCCCTGCAATGGCGGCATGTGGAATGGCAAGTGAAGTAAACGGATTCAAGTCGTGCAGCATATTGGATGCTTTGGCATGTGACATCAACGGTTCATGCAACATGGCATCCCAACTAAAAGCAATTAAGGCTGCGACTGGAATGGCAATCGAGATATTGCCCAAAATGG
The DNA here is from genome assembly GCF_013420425.1 of Acinetobacter sp. YH01007. Taxonomy (NCBI): domain Bacteria; kingdom Pseudomonadati; phylum Pseudomonadota; class Gammaproteobacteria; order Moraxellales; family Moraxellaceae; genus Acinetobacter; species Acinetobacter sp. YH01007. Next base: position 98,657 of record NZ_VOYC01000004.1, read on the forward strand.
CGACGAACTGCGTGCGGATAATATTAATAATTAAGGCAGCAAGTTCGGCAATTTGTGCCATTTTAGAGCCTTTACGATGCTGTACCGTAGAAGCCAATGCTGCAGCAGTCATTGCGGGTTGTTTGGTGGCAACAGTAAAGTGCAAGACATGAATCAGCATAAAACCAAATGAATAAATCATGCTGTTGATGATGGCCTGCATCATCGGAGCGAGCACTAAACGCGAGGCGAGGGTTTTTAAAGTCGCCATCGTGGCAATTAAAACACCTGCACCTGCCGCAGCTTTATACATGCCCCAAAAGCCGTCTTTGTCGGTACTTACATAATGCTCACCCGTTTTACTAGCATTTTCAGTGACTTGTAAGGCAATTAACTCACTGTTTTCTGCAAGCAAGGAGCGTACACTGCGTTCGCTATACAATGCCGCAGTTACATCTACCAGTAATTGTCCTGCCGAAACATAACGGACTTTGTCTTGCGCCACGATTAAATTTAGCAACAGCTCAATCCGCTCTAAACATTGTTCCAGTAAAGACAATAAATAAGTCAGGCTGATACTGACGCCAGTACGTTTAGTCGCACGACGAATTTTACTGCTGACATCATGACATTGGTCAATCATTACCAAAGCTTGAGAGGCATCGGGTGGTTGAATGGCACTGATTTGATCGTGTTGTTGATCGGCAACTTTATAAAGCTGAATAAACTCGTTGATTTCGCGGTTTTGTGCCAAAAAAGGTGAATCATATTCACTTAGTTCAGGATAGGCACTAATAAATTCAGGATATAAACCAATGCCGCTGACCCGATATGACAGCACTGTTAGAGCTTTAATAATTTCACTGCGAATCAGGCGTTTTTGTGTTTGTCCGCCATGTCCGCGATTCAGTAAAGTAAATAATTGCTGCCATTCGGTATCTTCAATATTGTCGAGCCAGTATTTATCACTACGTAGTGGAAAAACTCGACGGACTAAATCTTGCAGTTGGCTTTCATCATTAATCAGCGGTAAAAAGTGCGCGCCCAAACGCTGAAACAACTGATTCCAAAAACCATCGAGCGATAAAATTCCCGTGTCGGCATATAAACTGGTTTGTTTGTATTGATTGATTAGACGTAAAACAAAATGTTGCAAGGTTGAGCTGGCATCGGGTGTCAGCAGCAAGGCTTGTAAGAAAGCTTGAAACTTTTGATGAGTTTCTTCTAAATCTTGAGTGTCACTTGGACGGATACGATTGACCAGTTCAATCAGCAGATTTTCATCCAGAACAGCTTTTGGTGTATCCAGCTGTTCTTGCATTTTTCTAAATAAATCGTTGAGTTTTATATGCATAAGCTGCTTAAATTATTGAATGCGATGTAAAGCCAATAAGGCTAAATTCTTTAAGGCCTGACGATACTCCGAGTCTGGCAGTGCTTCTAAAGCGGCAATAGCGGCTTCTGTTTCTTCTGTGGCACGTTGGCGGCAATAATCGAGAGCGCCAGAGGACTGCACAATGGCAATAACCTGATCGAGGTCAGAAGTACCACCTGTCGCAATACTGCGACGAATAATTTGGTGTTGTTCGCCAGTGGTATTTCTTAATGCAGAGATTAAAGGCAAAGTTGGTTTGCCTTCCATTAAATCATCGCCAATATTTTTACCTAATGTTTCAGCGTCTGATGTGTAATCTAAAATATCATCAATAATTTGGAAGGCATTGCCAAAGTGTCCTGCAAATAAACGCAACGGCTCACGGTACTGTGGCGTGCCTGTTAAAATTGCTGCACCTTCAGTGGCAAGTTCAAATAAACGTGAAGTTTTGCCGTGAATAATGTCTAAATAAATTTGTTCTGTAGTGTCAGGTTGATGCTGTGCCTGTAATTGTAAAACTTCACCTTCGGCAATTTCACAAGTCCCTGTAGAAAAGTCTTTTAGCAATACCAAATCGTTTAAATCGACCAATAAGTCAAAGGCGCGGGAGATTAAAAAGTCACCGACTAAAACCGCTGTTTGGTTATTCCAAGTGGCGTTAGCAGTAGGTCGACCACGACGTAAACCAGACTCATCCACCACATCATCATGCACCAAAGTTGCGGTATGCAGCATTTCAATAATTGCAGCCAGTTTACGTTGACGCTCTAAATCTTCTGCACCACAAGCTTTGGCAGCAAGTAAGCACATAATTGGACGCATGCGCTTACCGCCAGCTTCGACCACATGCTTACTAACCGCCATCACTAACGCGACTTTAGAGGTAATCCCTTCATTAATAAATGTATCCATCGCGGCAAAATCAGAAGCAACAGGGGCGAGAATGTCTTGCTTAAAGTCGATGGTCATGTGAAGAGAAACCTCAATAATATTGAATGACAACTTAGTTGAATCAGTTGTAACTTATGTTACAGCCAAGAAAACTGCTTAAGTCTGCGAAAATAACGCAATGAATGCAATAGTTAGGCACCTGCCAAATGCTGTAATTGTTAATTCTACTAGAAAACGAAGTCAATAACTTTGTGGGTAAATTCAGTTATTTGCTCAAGTTGGGCATGATTTTAACAAGCACAGCAGTTTACGCCAACACAATCTGTCTGTATTGATTGATCCATTGAATATGGATGAGGCTGCAGAAAGTCATTTACGCGGCTGGGTATTAAATAATCAACCTTGTTGTGCAATAATTGCCGTAAATGGCTTGTTGTTTGTGCGAATATCGCTTAAAATCTTTGCCCTTGAATAACCCCCAGTGGCGTTCGTTTTAAGATCGATATATCCCTTTATCGGCACGACGACACGGGCATGTTTGGAGTACATTATGTACGCAGTAATCCAAAGCGGTGGTAAACAGCACCGTGTTGTTGAGGGTGAAACCCTTAAAGTTGAATTATTGAAAGCTGAAACTGGCGCAACTATTACGTTTGATGACGTATTAATGGTTGTAAACGGTGACAACGTTCAAATCGGTGCTCCAGTTGTTGCTGGCGCTAAAGTAACTGCAGAAGTGGTTGGTCATGGTCGTCACGACAAAATCCGTATTGTTAAAATGCGTCGTCGTAAACACTACCGTAAGCAACAAGGTCACCGTCAATGGTTTACCGAGTTGAAAATTACTGGTATTGCAGGCTAATCACTAGGAGTAAATAGACATGGCAACTAAAAAAGCCGGTGGATCGACTAAGAACGGTCGTGATTCGAATCCTAAGATGTTAGGTGTTAAAGTTTACGGTGGTCAAACTGTAACTGCTGGTAACATCATCGTTCGTCAACGTGGTACAGAATTCCACGCTGGTGCAAACGTAGGTATGGGCCGTGACCATACTTTATTTGCTACTGCTGACGGCGTAGTAAAATTCGAAGTGAAAGGTCAATTTGGCCGTCGCTACGTATCTGTTGAAGCGTAAGCTGAAATAGTGAAAAAACCCACAAGTGATTGTGGGTTTTTTTATGCTTGTATGATGGAAAATTAGGGTCAAAGGATAACTTTTAGTTCTTCATCATGATGGATAAATTTCTACATTTTATATTAATAAGCATACAAAACTTCTTATTTTCTATCATATTAGCGCCAGAAATTGGTTTAAGATGGGACATCCAAAACATTGCGATTGAGCAAATATAAAAAGGTGAATCTATGAATATGCTTCGTAAAACGATGTGTGCTGTGGCATTGGGTGCAACCACTTTGGCGCCAATCATGAGTACTACAGTGTTTGCTGCGCCAGTGGCAGCATCGGAGCAACAAGCGACAGCAAACCTTGTTAAACAATTGAATGGTATTAAAAGTTTTACCGCCAATTTTGAGCAAACCACAAAAGTTAGCAACAATGGCAAGGCTTTGCCAAACCGTGGTTTATCGGCACAGCACATGAACCAGAATTTTAAAGGGGTTATGAAAGTTGAGCGTCCGGGTAAATTCTTTTGGGAAACCACCAGTCCAGCCAAACAAACAATTGTGACTACGGGTAAAACCGTATGGATTTATGACCCAGACTTACAACAAGCTGTACGCCAAAGCCTAGATGATCAAGTGGCAAATACGCCTGCGTTGTTGCTTTCGGGCAATACCAATCAAATCATGCAGTCGTATCGTGTGACCCAGCCGAATAAGTCAAAGACTTATTACACCTTATACCCAAAAAGTGATGATGGCGTATTTCAAAGTTTAACCATTAGTTTTGGTGCACGTAACGCGCCAACCTTAATGATTTTGCAGGATTCATTGGGACAAACCACGCATGTGCGCTTTAATAATGTAAAAGTCAATGCGGCGATACCAGCCTCAACTTTTAATTTTACTCCACCAAAAGGCACGGACATTATTGATCAATAATTGAATGTTTTCATACATTCTTTTAAAAGCATAATTTGTTATTCCTTATCCTAGCCTTCTCCCACAGGGAGAAGGTTTTCAGCTTCAGCATAGCGGAAATTTATTTGAATATTCTTCCCGAGAAATCCACAATTTCTGTGGATAAATCTTGGGATAATTCACATTTTGCAGTATGCAGGATATAGACTGAGTCATCACAGATCATCATTTTGCACTAATGATGTGTTATCAATATTTTGATTTATAATGAAAAAATAAAAATAATCATACAAAAATATGAGCATTAATTTTAAGCAACTTTATCCCCCGATTATTCCGTTACACAACTGCTCTAGGATTGAACAGCGAGAGTTATCTATAGTCTTGACTAATTCAATTGAAGCAATTTTATCGCAAGATTTGTGCAGGTTTGCATTTCTAATCATTGGACTTTATGAATCGTGGTAGAAGGGGAATTTAATGCAATATTTAAAATCACAGGTGTTTTTGGGTGCTGTCGCTTTAAGTTCGGTTCTGTTGTTGACTGCATGTCAGCCAAAGAGTGAGGCAACTTCTAAAACCGAAACTGAGCAAGCTGCGCCTGCATCTGTCACAGCCGAGATTCCTGTGATTCAAGCTAAAGTGGTGGCGCTTAAATTGCCACAACAGCAAATTTGTGATGAAGAAGGCTGTACTGCTTACGATATTCAGACAGTAAAAACCAATGTGGCGTGGATTGATGAATATTTTATGCAGCGTTTGCAAAAGGCAGACCCAATTGCATTTTCTGAAGCTGCGGCATCAACTGCAACGCCAAAGGTAGAAGAAACCGATCCTATGCGACTGAGTCAGAGTTCGAGCTATGTGCGTTATATCGGGCAACATGCCAATTTAGCGACGTTTAGTTTGCAAAGCTATAGTTACCCTGCGGGTGCAGCACATGGTATTCATCACCAAGAATTTGTGACTTTTGATTTAAAACAGAAAAAGCGTTTGGCGTTGCAAGATATTATGCTGCCCAATACGGAAGCCAAAATGACAGAAGAATTATTTAACCATAATTATAACTGGCTAGATGAACATGATATTTCCCGTGAAAAGTTTAAACTGAGCGATAATTTTTATTATGGCGCCAATGGTTTGGTCTTTGTCTACCCGTTGTATGAATTGGCATCTTATGCAGAAGGTATGCCTGAGTTGATTCTGCCTTACTACGCGACAGAAAAATTAATAAAGTCTGAATATTTGCCAAGTTTGCCGCAGTATCCTAGCCAATAAAATTGCACAAAAATACGCAGAGATTGCTGTAATAAGGTGCAGCCGTGAATCGGGTTACTGTATTTTTTAACCCGAAGCGCTTACACTATAGCCAGTTTTTTTCTTATTCCAAGATTGGCTATGATTGACCCGAAATTACTCAGAAATAATATTGAGGCTGTAAATTTAGCCTTGGCAAAACGTGGTGTGCAATTAGATGTGGCAGAGTGGGCAGCACTTGAAGCACGTCGTAAAGAATTGCAATCTAAAACCGAAGCATTACAGGCAGAGCGTAATTCGGGCGCAAAACAAGTCGGTCAGATTAAAAAAGCAGGTGGTGATGCTTCTGAAATTATGGCGCGTATGGCTGCTATTGGCGATGAAATCAAAGCCGCTGAAGTGGCTTTGGCAGAGTTGCAAGATGAGTTAGAAGCTAAATCATTGTCTATTCCAAACTTGCCAGATGAGTCTGTGCCTGAAGGTAAAGACGAAGCTGATAATGTAGAAGTATTGAAATGGGGCACACCACGCCAGTTTGATTTTGAAATTAAAGATCATACCGACCTTGGCGAAATAATGGGTGGTTTGGAATTTGAAACTGCAACCAAATTAACAGGTTCTCGTTTTAGTGTTTTAAAAGGGCCATTGGCACGTTTACAACGTGCAATTACACAGTTCATGTTAGATACACATACTGTTCAAAATGGTTATACCGAAGCGTATGTGCCGTATTTGGTCAATGCAGATTCATTGCGTGGTACAGGTCAGCTGCCTAAATTTGAAGAAGATTTGTTCAAATTACAAGGTGAAAAAGAATACTATCTAATTCCAACTGCCGAAGTTCCAGTAACCAACTTTGTGCGTGATGAAATCATTGACCCTGAACGCTTGCCATTAAAATATGCAGCGCATACCCCTTGTTTCCGTAGCGAAGCAGGTTCTTATGGTCGCGATACTCGTGGTTTAATCCGCCAACACCAATTTGATAAAGTCGAAATGGTGCAGATTGTAAAACCAGAAACCTCAATGCAGGCTTTAGAAGAATTGACTGGACATGCAGAAGGTATTTTGCAGGCACTTGGTTTACCGTACCGTAAAATTATTCTATGTGGTGGCGATATGGGCTTTGGCGCAACCAAAACCTATGACTTAGAAGTTTGGGTGCCAAGTCAAAACACTTACCGTGAAATTTCATCATGCTCAAACATGGGGGATTTCCAAGCGCGTCGTATGAAAGCACGCTACCGTGCCGACCAAAAGAAAACTGAATTTGTGCATACATTAAACGGTTCAGGTTTGGCGGTAGGACGTACTTTATTGGCTGTTATGGAAAACTATCAACGTGCCGATGGTTCGATTGAAATTCCTGCAGTATTACGTCCGTACATGGGCGGTTTAGAGTTTATTGACTAAGTTGAGTGCAGGTCGACTTAGGATGAAATTGCTTACAATCAGATTTAAATATTGAGGTTTAGTGTGGATATTTTTCCAATCTCGTTAAAGTTGCAGCAGCAACCTTGTCTGATTGTGGGCGGTGGGCATATTGCTTATCGCAAAGCGGTGTTACTGGCTAAAGCGGGCGCAAAAGTTGATGTGCTTGCCCCTGAAATTGATGTCAATTTATTGCAACTGGTGCAACAAAGTCAGGGGCAGTATGTACAGGATGTTTTTAGTCCATCTACTGCGTTACGTCACTATCGTTTGGTGATTGCTGCAACGGATAACAATTTGGTCAATCAGCAAGTTTTTGCAGCTTGCGAAGCCGAAAATGTGCTGGTCAATAGTGTTGATGATCCACCACATTGCCGTTTTATGGTGCCTGCCATCATTGACCGTTCGCCTTTGGTGATTTCAGTCGCGAGTAATGGCACATCGCCTGTATTGTCACGTCAAATTCGTACACAACTGGAAAGTACCATTCCGCATGGTATGGGCAAACTGGCAGAGTTTTCAGGTCAGTGGCGTGCCGCAGTAAAACAGAAAATTGTAAATCCAGATGAGCGCCGTATTTTTTGGGAGGAGCTATATGCCAGTCCTCTTAAAGAACAGGTGTTCAACGACAATCTTGACGCTGCAAACCAAAGTATCCAACAGGCTTTAGCGGAATGGCAAACACCGAAAGGCGAGGTGTATTTGGTTGGTGCAGGGCCAGGTGATCCTGAGTTACTGACCTTAAAAGCCTTGCGTTTAATGCAGCAAGCCGATGTGGTGATTTATGATCGTTTGGTGTCTGCACCTATTTTAGAATTGTGTCGCCGTGATGCCGAAAAAGTCTATGTCGGAAAAGCACGTTCTAACCATGCTGTACCGCAAGAAGGCATCAATGCATTATTGGTGAAATATGCACAAGCAGGTAAGCGAGTTTGCCGTTTAAAAGGTGGCGATCCGTTTATTTTTGGGCGTGGCGGTGAAGAAATTCAAGAATTGTATGAAGCAGGTGTGTCATTTCAGGTCGTACCGGGCATCACCGCAGCCTCGGGCTGTTCGGCTTATGCAGGCATTCCACTGACTCATCGAGATTATGCGCAAAGTGTGCGTTTTCTTACTGGACATTTAAAAGAAGGTTCGCCTGAATTGCCGTGGTCAGAATTGGTGTATGAACAGCAAACTTTGGTGCTGTATATGGGCTTGGTTGGCTTAGAAAGCATTTGTGAAAAACTGATTGCACATGGACAACGGGCGGATATGCCTGTCGCCTTAATTTCTAAAGGCACGACACCTGAACAAAAAGTGGTGGTGGGGACGTTGGCGGATATTGCCAGTAAAGTCGCACAGCATCACATTCAGGCACCTACCTTGACCATTATTGGTGAAGTGGTCAATTTACGTGAACAGTTGAAATGGTAATGAATCTACCCCAACCCCTCTTTTAAAAAGAGGGGAGTTCCCACATTTTCTAAAGGGAGCTGAGGAGGGATTGTGAAAAGTAGAGAAAATTTGTGATCCACGTTGTTTTATATGAGCCTGAAATTCCAGCCAATACAGGCAATATCATTCGTTTGTGTGCCAATACAGGTGCGCAATTGCATTTGATTAAGCCATTGGGTTTTGAGCTGGATGATAAAAAGCTGAAACGTGCAGGTTTGGATTATCACGAATGGGCACGTATGCAAATTTGGGACAATCTTGAGCAATGCTTGGCTAATTTAGACAGCAAAGGCGTGGGGTTAGATGCGATTTATCCATTGACCACCAAAGGCACAGAAACACCACATACTTCGGATTTAAACCGACCTGTTGCCTTGTTGATGGGGCCTGAAACACGTGGTTTGCCAGAAGCAGTACGCATGTTGTTTCCGCAGCAGCACTGGATTCGTTTACCCATGGCAGAAAACTCACGCAGTTTAAACTTGTCTAATGCAACGGCTGTGATTGTGTATGAGGCATGGCGTCAGCAAGGTTTTAAAGCATTGCTCTAATTTGAGCATCAATTCATTTCAAATTTAATGCGATCTTTAGCATCAATGCGTACAATTGATAGATAAAAAGCTGAGACAAAACTGTACTCAGCTTTTTTGTTTTCGCTATTTTGCTGATTTAACGCTGCAATCCATTTGAGGCATAAGAAAAGGCGCATAAAGCGCCTGATCTTAAAGTTGTGATGCTATTTGTCTTAGCGATCATCAAACTCATTGTGCTGCGGAGCAGGGTGTTTAAAGCCTTTGGTTTTATAACCGAGGTATAAAACCCCAAACATTGCCCACCATAAGCCATACTTCAATGAAGTTTCATCGACTTCGAGCCATAAAGCAAAGACTGCAATAAAGCCGCACAACGGTACGATCACAAAATTGAGAAGGTCTTTAAAGCCTTTGGTACGACCATCACGTAGCGCGTAACGTGAAATCACCGATAAATTCACAAAGCTAAATGCGGTGAGGGCACCAAAACTGATTAATGAAATGACAAAATCCAAGTTCATAAAACCAGCAGTTAACGCCACAGCACCTACAATTAAAATATTGTATGAAGGTGTATAGCTACGTGGGCTGATATGACCAAAGATTTTTTTGTTAATCACGCCATCACGACCCATCACGTACATTAAACGCGAAACGCCTGCATGAGCCGAAATACCAGATGCCATTACCGTTACAATAGCAAAGGCAAGCACATAAGACTGGAACAGCGAGCCGCCGACCAAGAGCAGAATTTCTGGCTGCGTTTCTGCAATATTTTTAAAGTAGCTGCCCGGTTCATTTGGGAAGAAAATCTGCATGAAATAGGTGCTGACAATAAAAATTACACCCGCAATTAGCGCAGTTAAGAACATTGCCTTCGGTAAGGTTTTTTCAGTGTCTTTGGTTTCTTCTGCAAGTGAGCTGAGTGAGTCAAAACCTGTAAATGAGAAGCAGAGTAGGGTTGCACCTGTAATCAATGCGCCTACCGAAGTCAGTTCATTCCAGAAAGGTTCTAAGCTCCATAACTGATAACGTTGCTCGGCAGTAATTGGACCATCGGCATTGAAGCCTGCCTGAAGTTTGGTGTACATCATCCATGTAAATACGCCAATGACCACCAACTGTACCAAAACGATCATACTGTTAAAGTTGGCGACAAAACGCGCGCCACGCAAGTTGACACCCGTCATAAATGCCGTGAGTACCACCACCCAAATCCAGTGATTCACATCAGGGAATAAGGCTTCCAGATAAATCACCGCCAAGATGATGTTGACCATTGGTGAGAGTAAATAATCTAGCCAAGATGACCAACCCACCATAAAACCAACGTTGGGATGAATCGATTTTTGTGCATAGGTATACGCCGACCCAGAAGAAGGATAACGACGAATCATGTGACCATAACTTAAAGAAGTTAAAAGAATGGCAACCAGTGCAAAAATATAAGATGTGGGTACGTGAAAATGACTTTCTTCCGATACTAAGCCGAAAGTGTCGAATAACGTCATCGGTTGAATGTAGGCTAAACCAATAATAATAATGTGCCAGAGTCCTAGCGTTTTTTGCAGTTTAGCTGCCGATTGAGTCCCAGAGATATTTGTCAACGGCGTTATCCTCTTAATCGTTGATCAAGGATCAGTCATGTTTGTTCAGGATTGTTTGAGACGAACAATCCCCCCTACATAAAAAGTAAAAACGCGCCAATCTACTCCATAATGACGCGCTTTGTCAGTATCTTTGCTTTCTTTTTTAGCAGAAAAAACGCCATATTGATGAAAAAACATCAGACGCAGCAGTCTACCAATGAAAAGCCCGATGTTTAGAAAAACATCAGGCTAGATTTTCGGCTATGTTCGCCTATTTTGTAGGAATTACCAAGCCTTTTTTAAGATGGCTTTGAGTTCTTCTAAATTGGCTTCTTTCGGGTTGTAAATAATCGAACCATCGTTCAGGGCTTTTTCAGCGACTTCATCTAATTGTGCTTCGCTGACTTTACCAGTTTCTTGTAAAGTGCGTGGCAATTTGGTCAGTGCATATAAGCGGTCACGAATGGCTAAGAGTGTCGCAATGGTTTTATCGGCACGTAAATGTGCAGGGGTTTGCGCATAGACGTCTGCGCCTGCCAACGGTAATAGCAGCTCGGCAATTTTATCGGCATTGACGTCTTTGTTGTATTCCAACACGTATGGCAAGAATAAATTCATGCACAGTCCATGTGGCAAATGTGCCACAGCACCCAACGCATGACCTAGGGAATGCACTAAACCAACCATGGAATTTGAAAATGCAATGCCCGCCATAGTAGATGCTTGTGCCAGTTCCAAACGGCCTTGTTCATCGCTTGGGTTGTCTAATACATTGAACAGGTTATTGCTGATTTTTTTAATTGCTGCAGTAGCATAAGCATCAGAAATTGGGTTGGCTGCCATGCAACTATAAGCTTCAATGGCGTGCGTCATGGCATCCATAGCCGTCATTGCCGTTAAATGTGGTGGCAAAGTTTGCGTCATACGTGAGTCTAAAATGGCTGCATGTGGCATTAAGTAATACGATGCAAATGGCATTTTGACGTTCTTTTCGGTGTCGGATACCACCGCAACCATAGTCACTTCTGAACCTGTGCCTGATGTGGTTGGAATCACAAAAAAAGGTTTCAGTGGACGTGGTAAGTTATGCGCACCTGAATATTGCAATAAGTCATCACCACCTTCGCTGACTAAAATATTGGTGGCTTTAGAAGTGTCAATGACTGAACCGCCACCCACCGCGATAATGGCATCACAGTTATTTTCACGGTACAACTGTGCCGCACGACGCACTGTTGCCACACTTGAATCTTGCGGGACATCATCAAAAACATAGCCAATCACGGCATCGGTAGATTCAAAAGCCGCTTCAATCGGTGCAAGCAAATTGTTGGAACGCACACCTTTGTCGGTAATGATCATTGGACGCTGCGAACCGAGTGTCGCCAATTCAAACGGAATATGTTCAAGCGCGGCATGACCTGCAATGACTTTGACTGGGCAAAAAAATTCGTAATAAGGCTTCGCCATGTTATGCACTCCGTTTGAAATAAGATTGGGCAACTTTTAGATAGATATTGGCTGCACCTGATAGTTTTTCTTTTAAGCTGAGTTCAGTCGGATATTGTTTTACCGCCAGTTCTGCCAGTAATTTAGGCAAGATCAGTGCTTCCATTTTGTTCAGGCAACGTACCAAGCGAATTGCATAAGACACATCACCATCGGCAATCATGCGGTCATGCGCAAAGGCCTGTGCGGTACTTTCCTGAAATGAAAACACTAAAAATGCATGATTTAAGTGTTTAAAGGTAATGGTTAAATCGGGTTTTTGTGCCGTATTCTGTAACAGTTCTAATTGATGATCTGCAGTGACTTTGGCAACAAAGGCTGGACCATTCGGAAAAACTTTCATAGACAACACAAAGTTGCTGGGAAATTTGGCAACTTCTTGTTTAATTTCTTCATCGACCTGACTTGCCATGACTAAACCTCTGCCAATCACATCCATCATGAGTTTGACATAGGCCAGTTGCAAAGCGGGTTTCACAGATTTAGTTGAAATCACGCGCTGAATCCCTGTGTTATAAATCATTATTTAGAGTAAATACTCTATTTTATTTCTTATTGAAAAGAAAGCCATTTATACGTGAATGACTTGAACGTCATTAAAGTAACCGCTGTTTTGTAAAGTTTCAATGATATCTGCGCAGAAGTTTTCAAAATGTGGATAGTCATTGACTAAATCCATCACACGTACCATTTCCAAACCTGCATAGCCGCAAGGGTTGATACTTTGAAAACCAGTCAAGTCACAATCAATATTAAGGGCTAAACCATGATAACTACGGCCTTTACGAATTTTAAAACCAAGTGAGCCAATTTTCCGTTCATTGACATATACCCCCGGTGCATCGGCTTTGGCATAGGCTTCAATGCCGTATTTTTTAAGCAGCTCAATCATCAAGTTTTCAGCATAAGATACCAAAGTACGGACATTCCAGCCTAAACGGTTCAGGTCAAACATGAAGTAGGCAACCAATTGGCCTGGGCCATGCCATGTGACTTGACCACCACGATCAGTCTGTACCACAGGAATATCTGTCGCCATTAAAATATGTTCGGCTTTGCCTGCTTGCCCTTGGGTCAGTACATTCGGATGTTGCAAAATCCAGAGTTGGTCAGGGCTGTCTGCATCACGTTGTTCAGTCCAGTCTTTCATTTCCTGAAAGCGAGCTTGATAGTCAGTCAGGTCATGATATTGACGAATAATCAGGTTTGGCCGTTGTGCAGTATCCACAGTGATGCAGTCCTATCCATAAAAGCAAGAAATTGATTTTATTATACGAAAATGTGGCGGCTGTAGGGGATTTGTGGATTGAATAAGATTTTGGCAGCGCAGAAACAAAAAACACGCCCGAAAGCGTGTTATTTGAAAATCAATCTACAAAATTACAATGCAGTTTTAATCAGTGGGCAAGCTGCCAAATCTGCATAAATGGCATGCACTTGTTCCAATTCTTCAAAACGCAATTGTGCTGTAATTGAATGATACTTGCCTGTGCGTGATGGGGTAATGCTGATGCTTTGTGCATCAAACTCAGGGAAGTGCTTCACTAAAATTTCAACCACAGCAATACGCAGTTCATCACCCGCGTCACCAATGAGTTTAATTGGGTAATCCATTGGAAACACCCAAAGATGCTCTTGTAGTTCACGAGATGGGGTACGGTTGAATAACGTCATAAGCGTGTGTCTCTATCTCTATATCAAACGCCTGCATAGGGCAGGCGTTTTTTGTCTTGTTGAATAAATGAGGCTGAATTTAAAAATTTCAATAGCTCATTTATGCAGCAATCTTAGTCATTTTCCAAGAACGAGCGTAAGTGTTCAGAACGAGAAGGGTGACGAAGTTTACGTAAGGCTTTGGCTTCAATCTGACGGATACGTTCACGGGTCACATCAAACTGCTTCCCAACTTCTTCCAAAGTATGATCGGTTGGCATATCAATACCAAAACGCATTTTCAGAACTTTGGCTTCACGTTCAGTCAAGTTTTCAAGCACTTCACGGGTCGCTTCTTTTAAGCCTTCAGAGGTTGCCGCATCAACAGGTGAGGTGATGTTGCTGTCCTCAATGAAGTCACCCAAATGTGAATCTTCATCATCACCAATTGGCGTTTCCATAGAAATCGGCTCTTTGGCAATTTTCAGAACTTTACGAACTTTAACTTCATCCATTTCCAAGCGTTCGCCTAATTCTTCTGGAGTCGGTTCACGACCCATTTCCTGAAGCAATTGACGCGATACACGGTTGATCTTGTTAATGGTTTCGATCATGTGTACTGGAATACGAATGGTACGCGCTTGGTCGGCAATAGAACGGGTAATCGCCTGACGAATCCACCATGTTGCATAAGTCGAGAACTTATAACCACGACGGTATTCGAACTTGTCTACCGCTTTCATCAAGCCGATGTTACCTTCCTGAATCAAGTCTAGGAATTGTAAACCACGGTTGGTGTATTTTTTTGCAATCGAAATAACCAGACGCAAGTTGGCTTCAACCATTTCTTTCTTCGCACGACGGGCTTTGGCTTCGCCTACTGCCATACGCTTAGAAATTTCTTTGATGCCTTTAACATCTAAGCCTAACTCTTTTTCAATGTCGGCAATTTTTTGTTGGAACGCCAAAATATCTGGACGTACTTTTTCCAAATAGCCTTTTTGGTCGGCAGGTGCTTTGGCAATGTGCTCGTCTAACCAAGCAAAGTTAGATTCCTGACCTGGGAATGAGGTACGGAATTGAGTACGATCCATACGACCACGACGCACCGCATAACGCATCACTTCACGTTCAGCAGTACGAATTTGTTCATGTGTACCACGAATCATTTCCGAAATAATATCGAATAAACGTGGCGTAAATTTAAACATCATGAATACAGTCGCTAAAGCTTCTAAAGCCTCTTGAGCTTCGGCACTTTCACGACCATGTTTTTCAATGGCAGCAATTTTTGCAAGATAAGCCTGTTCCAATTCACCAAAACGCATTCTTGCAATTTCTGGGTCTGGACCTGAATCTGCTTCAGATTCTTCTTCGGCTTCAGCTTCTTCTTCCTCATCGTCATCATCAAGTTTGACGTCTTTGGTTGGTTTGTTGCTGGTGTCTTCTTCTTTGTCTAAATCGGCTTCGTCTTCTAAAACTTCTGGAATTTCTTCATCGGTTTCAGGGTCTAAATAACCTGATAAAATATCGGCAAGGCGACGTTCGCCTGCTTCATAATCTTTATATTCTTGCAGTACCACTTGCACTGCGTTTGGCCAGTAGGCAATCGAGTGAAGTACATCGCGAATCCCTTCTTCAATACGTTTCGCAATGCTAATTTCACCTTCACGCGTTAACAGCTCAACCGTACCCATTTCACGCATATACATACGCACAGGGTCTGTGGTGCGACCAGGCTCATTTTCTACAGAGGCAAGTACCGCTGCAGCTTCTTCTTCAGCAACTTCGTCGGCAGCTTCCGCATTATCCTCGAACATTGCATCATCAGATTCAGGCGCACGTTCATGCACAGGAATACCGACGTCTTGAAGCATTTGAATAATGTCTTCAATCTGCTCGCTTTCTGTGATTGAGTCCGGGAGATGATCGTTAACCTCAGCGTAAGTTAGGTAACCTTGCTCTTTGCCTCGGCTAATCAGAGCCGCTACTTGCGAAGTAGGGGAATTCATATCGCTCATCTTTGCTTACTCTTCGTTGAATCTGTGGCAGTGAAAAACCGTGCATGATAGCACAATTCGCTTTAAATAGGGGGTGAATTGATCAATCAAGCATGATTTTAAAATGATGTTTGAATGAAGAATGTGATAGGAATATGGGGCTTCATTACTGTTTTTCAAGTCAATTTCCTTTTTGCCCGCAAAATATTTTTATGATTGGGGCGAATCTCAAATAATGATACTAACTTGTTCATAAATACACAAATTTGCCGCAATGTTGCAAGCTGTCTATGTTGCAGTTTTTTGAAAAAAATAAATAAAACTTGACAATATTTATAAAGGCAGATAAATAGCGGCTAGACCCTTCACATTTTTTCATTCTGAGGTAGTTT
This sequence comes from Acinetobacter sp. YH01007, assembly GCF_013420425.1. NCBI lineage: Bacteria > Pseudomonadati > Pseudomonadota > Gammaproteobacteria > Moraxellales > Moraxellaceae > Acinetobacter > Acinetobacter sp. YH01007. The sequence goes on from NZ_VOYC01000004.1 coordinate 114,747, forward strand.
TAGTGTCTTCTACAGATTTTGAACTAGATGATAACTACGGTGATGATGATGTTAATTTCGATGAGGCATCAAACAAAATAAGCGCGAAAGAATCTTTAGAAAAGCGCCGTTTGATTGATGATTTACTCGCACAACGTCGTTTGGAACGTGAGCTCAAAGATTTTGATTATGATTTTGACGATGACGACGATTTTGACGATGAAGATGACTAAAATCAGGTACTGTATCTGGCATTGAAAATGCTATGCTACACCCCTAAATTGACACCGATGGATTTGAAATGACTGCTTTAGATTTAGACCTGTTAAGTGAATATCTAGATGGTGACCAAAACGAGTATGGTCTAGACTTCGCTGCAACGCATGGTTTCTTGTGTGCCATTGCAGTTGGACCTCAATTTGACCCATGGTTAAATGAATTGTTTGAAGGCAACCAAAAGAAAGTGCCTGCTGAAATTATTGCGCAAATTCAGGCTTGGTTAGAAAGCATTCGCCAAAGTTTAGCCAATGAAGAAGGCATTGAGTTTCCATTTGAAATTGAAGAAGCAGAAGTTGATTCAAGTTTGGGTGATTGGAGCGTTGGCTTTGTCGATGCGATGTTCTTAAACGAAGAAGCATGGTTTACGCCTGAATTTGAAGAGCAATTGGTTGATTTAACTTTGCCAATGATGGTGTTTAGCGGCATTGATGAAGAAGATCCACAAATGGAATCTTTCCGTCGCAATGGTCAGTTAATGGACGAAATTGCAGAAGAAATTCCTGAAAACCTGAATGAATTATATTTGATGTACCACACGCCTGATTAATGGCTTGGTTTACATATTGTGTAATATGTAATCCTCATAAAAAAACGCACTGCGCAAATCGCAGTGCGTTTTTTATTATGGCGCTTCAATGATCATGTTACCAATTAGCGTGTCGCACGATCCCAAGCATCTTTGACAGCAAATTTAGCTTGTTCCCACGTTAAGCGTGAACTGCCTTTAATTTGCCCCCATTTGCTTCTTAGATCGGGCTCAACATCTTCGAAACGTGTGTGCGTATCATAATGTGGGCGGTTTTCATAACCAATGCGATAGGCATTTTGATAGTCACGATCATAATCTAAATCATGATAATGGTTGCGTGTTTCTGTAAAGTAGGTTGTATTTAAGCTATTGGTACGCCAGTAAGCTTCTTCTTCGGTAGGGTTCACAACTTCTGCTGCACCTTTACCTGCCAAACCACCCACTACAGCGCCTACAGCACCACCGACCACAGCACCTACTGGACCACCCAGCGCACCTACTGTTGCACCAGTAGCCGCACCGCCAACAGCACCTAAACCAGTACCGACAGGGTGTGCACCAGGTTCTCCTGTAATTGGATCGGCATTTAAGCGATCACGTTCTTCTTTTGGTAAGTTCTTAACCACATCACGGTCAATTTTTTCATTGCGTTCAAAATCTGACATTCGAATCACCTTTTTATCTTTGTATGCGTTATAGCGTTCCTATATTCATAAATCGCTATGAATAGGCTTAATCTACGCTGCTACAATGTAGGCTTATAGCCTATTCAGAATGCATTTCAGTTACAGCGCATGTCAGACGTAAATTTATGTGTGATATATCAGCCTGATGTTGATTTTAAGTGTTTGATGTTGCGGTTCAGTGTGAAATACGTACTTTAGGTAAGCTTATAAGTACTTTTTTTGATAATAACGGTTCGCATACCAACCATAGGCAACATGAAAAACTGCACCATGAATCGCAATCAAACACAGCATCACCACCGCAGCCAGTGCTAGTCCTGCTTTATCTGCAGCTTTTAAAATGGCTTCTGCATTCGGATTCATCAGCACCAAGAAAAACACAAAGAAGCTACCAATAATAATTGCCACCGCACTTGAGCCCCAAACTAGTTGAATTTTTTCATCACTGCTCGGTAAGCGTTGTTCTTTTTTGACAAAATGTCCTGCGCTAATGAATGCTGCGGCAATTAATGCAGGGAGCAAGGTCAAGCCACCTAAGTTCAGACCAAAAATCAATACGGTAATGAGTAAGACCAGCGTAATACTGTAAACCGCAGCAAAAAATAATAAATATGTTTTCATGTCTGATTTTCCCCAAAAAATTGATTCAATTGCGCAGCAACACAAGCATTAGTCACGCATTTTACGGCGATGCCTACGGTATAAAATAATTGCGATGACTAAGAGCACCAAGCCTATAATGACATGGCTGACCTGACTGAAAATTTGCTGCATCAATTGTTGGTTTTCACCAAAATAATAACCCACGCAAGCTAAAAAAGTGGTCCAAATAATTGTGCCTAAACCACTATAAAACATAAATTTCCAAAATGGCATGTGGCTCATGCCTGCAGGAATACTGATGAGAGAACGAATAGCGGGAATCATGCGCCCAAAAAATACAATCCGATGTCCATATTGTTCAAACCAATGCAGGGAGTTTCGGACGTCTTGTTCTTTAATCCATAGATATTTACCGTAGCGATTGACCCAGTGGTAAATACTTTCATGTTTGCAGCGATAACCTACCCAATATAACACTGCCGCTGCGAACAACGAGCCGATACAGCCTGCAATGATGACACCCAATAGCAGTAATTGCCCTTGCGATGCAGAATAGCCTGCAGAGGGCATAATAATTTCAGAAGGAACGGGTGGAAAAACATTATCCAGAAACATTAACAGGGCAATACCAAGGTAGCCCAGTTGTTCCATAATGGAAATAATCCATTCAGTTAAGTTCATGCAGGTTGTGCTTTAGAAAAGTGCTTCTATCCTAAGCAGTATTGGACGAACAGTAAAGTCTTGCGCAATTTAGACTTAATCAAGCTCTGCATGGGTCAGGGTATAGATATATACACGTCTTAAGCTATATGCCACAAGTATAGGAATGGCACAGAGCAGGGCGTAATTCAAGAAATGCGCTTGTAGATGATAGCCAACAAATGCCGCAATAATACCGCCTAAAATTGCACCTAAAGCCACAATAAAAGTATGAGATTCATGTTCCAAACCATCTTGCATTGTTGCGCTATGCGTAGCAGTCACAGATTTTACAGGCGTAAAACGTAGTGTGTGCATTGAATTTGAAATTGTTGTTTTAGGCATAGCGTCACTCCTGATTGCGGCATATAAATTTAGGAATACATAACGATCCTTGAATTTTGGGTTATGGGAGATGTTGAGTTTGTGCTGAACATCTGCACCAATATAGCCACAGATTTTGTGGCTTATTTTGATTGAATGCTATCACCCAATCTGGGGATATTGCGCAATGCTTGGTAAACAAGCGTTGTATTTTTATGTTCTATGTAATCTTGCGTGAAGCATATATGTAGACATAAAAAATCCCCATACTGGATGAGGACTTTTTCAATATGATTAGAGTGGTCGATACAACATCAACATGGCTTTTGTTAGACCTTGTTGATGTGTATGAGCCTGTACGGATTACAGACGTTTACGTTTAGCTGCGGCAATTTGTGATTGGCGCATACGGAAACCTTCTTTTTGTTTCTCACTGGTTTTATCAATACAGTACACACAAGATACACCGTGTTCATAGCTTGGTAATTCAACTTCTTCAGGCAGTAATGGCCAACCGCAAGCATGACATTTGGTGTTTTGACCTTCTTGCATACCATGTGTCACCGCAGTACGGCCATCAAATACGAAACATTCACCTTCCCATAAGCTTTCATCTGCTGGTGTTTCTTCTAAGTATTTAAGTACGCCACCTTTTAAGTGATAAACCTCGGTAAAACCTTCTTGCAACAATAACGAGGTCGATTTCTCACAACGAATCCCGCCTGTGCAGAACATCGCAATTTTTTTATCTTTATGCTGTTCTAGGTTTTGTTTCACATATTCTGGAAATTCACGGAACGTTTCAGTTTTCGGGTCAATTGCGCCCTTAAACGTTCCTGCTTTGTATTCATAGTCATTACGGGTATCAATCAGAATGACATCGTCACGGGCAATCAGTTCATTCCATTCTTTCGGGTCTAGGTAGTGACCGACTAAATCACGTGGTTTTACTTCTACACCCAAAGTCACAATTTCTTTTTTCAGCTTGATTTTCATTTTACGGAATGGCTTTTCAGAGCTGTGCGACTCTTTGTATTCCATTGTAGTAAAGCCTTCATTCAACAGAAATTGGTGAACTTGATCAATCGCGGCACGATCACCCGCTACAGTTCCATTAATGCCTTCACCTGCCACAATAAGAGTACCGCAAAGGTTGATTGAATTTACCAAATCTAATAAGCGTTGTTGAAGATCGGCAGGATCTGCAACTTCTTTGAATTGATAAAGTGCGGCAACAACCCAAGTCGTGGTCGCTGGCTGTTCTACAGGTGCAAGCTGTTCTACAGTAGCGTTCATGGAGTACTCCAATAGATGAAAGACAAAAATTTAAGGCGCATATTCTAACCTGCTTTGTGTGAATATGCGAGAAAACCGAGTGCGGTACATGGTTTTAAAGCACGACACAACATTTTAAAAATGTAGCAGAACGGGGTATGATGCCACTCGTTTCAAAGAAGAATGTTGTGTTCATGTTGATGCGCCAACAGGTGTTGTTAAATATTGGAGTGTTGTGTTGAGTAAGGATCGTCAAATTGCCACTTTAACCCCGTGTGCAGGTCGTTGTTCTACGGTGTTTGGTGATGCTGTCTGTCGAGGTTGCCGTCGCTTTAACCATGAAGTGATTCAATGGAACAGTTATACGCCTGAACAACACACTGCCGTTTGGCGTCGTTTAGATGCACAGCTTGATCAGATTTTAGTGCCTATGTTGCCTTTTGCTGACTTGCGTCATGTCGAAGGGTTTATCCGCTCTAAGCGTGTGCGTTTACGCGATGATGCTTCAAAAGGGCGTAAGCTGTATCACGCACTGAAAATTTGTGAAAAAAATCGACATTTTACCGATGAAAGCGGCTTGGGCATTCACTACAAAGAAGTGCGACCTCTGTGGCAGGAATTTGAGCGTCGCGTGTTGGCACTTGCAACTGCAAGTTATGATTTTGCATTTTTAAGAGCTGATGGTATCAGCCATAGCTTATTGCATAGCTTGCACGATGACTAATTTGTAAGTCTTGCTATGGGGTCTGTAAAGAGTAGATGACTTTATTGAGCCATAAAAAAAACTCGCAAAATCTGCGAGTTTTTTATTTTGTACAGGAGTGGCTTAAGCCACTTGTACAGGAATACAGTTTGCAGTGTGGCTCACGGTATTGTCTGGGTTTGCATAGACCAAACGTGGTTCGTGTGCATTGGCTTCTGCTTCAGTGAAGTCACCAAAGGTTGCGATAATAATAATATCGCCTACATCGGCTTGGTGTGCAGCACCACCATTGACTGAAATGATGCCTGAGTTGTCTTCACCACGAATTGCATAAGTTGTGAAGCGCTTACCATTGGTCACGTTCCATACGTGGATTTCTTCATATTCACGAATGCCAGCCAAATCCATGAGTGTTCCGTCAATTGCACATGAACCTTCGTAGTGAAGTTCTGCATGAGTTACAAAAGCACGGTGGATTTTGCATTTTAATAAACGAGATAGCATGGTGAGCGTCTCCTTAGTGGACCTAAGATTTTATCTTATGGTTGAATTCAAACACTGCTTGATGGATGTCAGTTCCGAGCAGAAAGCGCATTTTGCTCTGAAAATTGCGACATGGCAAGTGTGATTGTTCAACAATTGTGGATTCATCAGTTCGGTTTATAGGCATTGATTTGATTCATGGCTTGTTGTACTTCGCCATTGACCAGTAACTTGATACGACCTAATGCATGTGCAAGTGCATCATCCATTAAAGTTTGCTCGCTACTTGGTGCTTTGCTCAGTACATGACCAGACACGCGTTCTTTTGAACCCGGATGCCCAATACCAATGCGTAAACGATGGAAGTTTGGACCTGTGTGCGGCACGATGTCACGTAAACCATTATGTCCACCATGACCACCACCCGTTTTTAGGCGAATGATCCCTGGGTTCATATCCAGTTCATCATGAGCAATCAGCATTGCTTCAGGTGCAATTTGATAGAATTTGGCGAAGGGAACAACACTTTGACCAGAACGATTCATAAAGGTTGTGGGTAATAACAGACGAACGTCTTGACCTTCGATATTACCACGTCCGCTGATCCCGTGAAATTTAGGATCGGCTTTTAATGTAATGCCATATTGATCTGCAAGGCGTTCTACAAACCAGAAGCCTGCATTATGGCGGGTTTGGGCATACTCTTTACCAGGGTTGCCCAAACCAACAATCAGTGAAATATTAGCCACTAATTATACCATGAACACTTATGCGCGTTTGAAGTCAGCGTGCATAGGTGTGTTTTTAGCAGGGTGACGTTGTAACGCTTGGATTTTCACGTTTTCAACTTTGTCGCCTACTTTGATTTCTACAACTTCTTCAAAGAAAGCATTGCTTTCTAAAGCTTTTACAAGCTCACGAAGTTCTAAAGTGATTGTTACAGGCTCAGCGTCGCCACCATAAATGATAGCTGGAACTAATGCAGCGTGACGAAGGCGGCGGCTCGCACCTTTCCCTTGGTTAGCTGCTTCACGCGCTTGAGCGTTTAATACGAAGTTTGCCATGATAGACATCCTTATTTTGAGTTTAAATAAACTAGATCTGCGACCAATCTAGTGATAGAAAACCCTGCCAAGTGGCAGGGCTTTGAAAATTTAGCGCTCTATTATAGATAAGAATCGAACATTGCGCTAATAGATTCTTCGTTGTTAATACGGCGAATTGTTTCTGCAACCATACTTGCTACAGATACTTGGCGAATTTTACCAAGTGCTTGAGCTTCTTCTGAAAGAGGAATGGTGTCTGTAACAACCAGTTCATCAATCACAGAATTTTTCAGGTTTTCAATCGCTTTGCCTGAAAGTACAGGGTGGGTAGCATAAGCAACAACGCGGCGAGCACCAAAAGTTTTAAGTGCATCGGCAGCTTTGCATAATGTACCTGCAGTATCCACCATGTCATCTACAATGACACAGTCACGATCTTTTACATCACCAATCAAATGCATCACTTGTGATTCATTCGCTTTTTGACGACGTTTATCGATAATTGCAAGATCGATATCACCCATTTGTTTTGCAACAGCGCGCGCACGAACCACACCACCAACGTCTGGTGAAACTACCATGAGATTGTCGTGTGACTGTTGACGCAGGTCAGCCAATAGCGCAGGCGTACCATAAATGTTGTCTACAGGGATGTCGAAGAAACCTTGAATTTGGTCTGCGTGCAAGTCAATCATCACTACACGGTCAATCCCTACAGTGGTGAGCATATCTGCAACCACTTTAGCGGTAATTGGAACACGTGTAGAACGAGGACGACGGTCTTGGCGGGCATAACCGAAGTAAGGAATAACGGCAGTAATACGACCTGCACTTGCACGACGCAACGCGTCAGCCATCACCAAGATTTCCATGAGGTTGTCATTGGTTGGCGCACAAGTAGGTTGTACGATAAATACGTCTTTACCACGGACATTCTCGGTAATCTCTACAGCAATCTCACCATCAGAGAAGGTAGAAACTGATGCAGCACCTAAAGGAATGTGCAAGTGGCTTACGACTTTTTGAGCGAATTGTGGATGCGCGGTTCCACTAAAAACGACAAGATTGGGCATGAAGCACCCTTGGCGGTTGGTGTATGTAAGAATAGATGGCAGGGGTAGCTGGATTCGAACCAACGGATGCCGATATCAAAAACCGGTGCCTTACCACTTGGCGATACCCCTAATGCGGCAGAACTTTAATATTTTTACTGCGTTCTGTCAAGGTAAATTAACAGGATAGCGGTAATATTGGGGGTTCTGTCTAATGCGAGAAAATGGCAGGGGTAGCTGGATTCGAACCAACGGATGCCGATATCAAAAACCGGTGCCTTACCACTTGGCGATACCCCTAGATTTGATCACTGTAAGATGGCAGGGGTAGCTGGATTCGAACCAACGGATGCCGATATCAAAAACCGGTGCCTTACCACTTGGCGATACCCCTAATACAGTAATCTACAGGTGAAAGAGATGGCAGGGGTAGCTGGATTCGAACCAACGGATGCCGATATCAAAAACCGGTGCCTTACCACTTGGCGATACCCCTATTATACTGTGAAATGTCGTAATGGAGATTCATCTAAGCTGTTCACAACGTACGCAGTACATGGTGAGTGTGCCAAAATGTCGTCTACATTCATTTCTGCAGTCACTTCAGTAAAGACACAAGCACCTGTACCTGTAAGCTTTGCTTGACCAAATTGGTCAAAATAACGCATTGCTTCATCAACTTCGGGGTATAAATTTCGTGCCACAGGCTCAAAATTATTTCCAAAGTCAGATGGCTTTATCTGATAGCCGCAGAATTTAGTGGGCTTCGTGTTTCTTGTCAATGTTTTTTGTGAAAAAAGTAGTTGAGTGCTGATAAAACAGTCAGGTTTTAACACAATATATTGTTTTGGGGCTAAGTCTATGAATGTTAACTGTTCACCAATGCCTTCTGCCCATGCATTACGACCATGCACAAAGATCGGTACATCTGCTCCGAGCTGTAAACCAAGTTCAGCTAGTTTTTGAGTATCCAAGCCACATTGCCAAAGTTGATTGACTACAATTAAGGTGGTTGCGGCATTGGATGAACCTCCGCCAAGCCCTGCACCCATAGGGATGTGCTTCTCAATTTTAATATTTAAACCTGTGGCTTGTTTCGCGTAGGGTTTTAAAATTTGCGTGGCTTTGTAAATCAGGTTTTGCTCTAAATTGACACTGTTTAAACCCTGAATTTGAATGCTTTGAGTATCATTGACTTCAAATTCTAGCCAGTCGTATAAATCAATCAGTTGAAAAATAGTCTGCAATTCATGGTAGCCGTTGTCACGACGCCCAGTAATGTGCAAAAACAGATTTAATTTGGCAGGTGAGGGTACACGAATCATGGCGAAACTTGGCAAGTGATTAACGATTTTGGATGAGCATTGTAATACGGTTTTCTTGCCCTGATTCAAGTGCTTGTTTCAAAATCAGACGGTTTGGCAAACTGGCACTGTCGTTATAGCTCAAATCGACCGTCCAACCATCTTCAATAAATTGAGTCGGGCGCTGTTGGGGGTCTTTTTGAATTTGGGCATTGACCGTTGCAGGTCGGGCTTGTACCCAATCGACCAAGTGGGTGATGGGCGCTTGCCAACCTGTGGCTTGTTCTAACAGTTCTTCAGGACTTTCGGCATAAATTATCCCTGTTTTGGCACTGTTGAGGGTGACTTGTCCTGGTTGTCCGCTAATTTGCGTTTTACCAACGCCCAAAATGCCGCTCAGTTCAATATCAAACTGCTGTTGCTGCTGTACCCAAGTAAAAAAGGCACTGCCAGATTGCTGCGGAGTGCGCACACCAATTTTGCCTTGCAGGTTAAATTGATTTTCGGCTTCAACTTGCTGTGAAATGTTGGCTGGTTTTTGTACGAAAGGCTGACAACCTGTCAGCACAAGGCTACTGGTGGCAAAAAGGGTTAATCCTAATTTTGAAAATAAACGCATGAATCTTTTAACTCTTTTTAACTGGCTGCGGTAACAATAGCGAATTTAATTGTTGCAATTGCGGATCATTCGGATGATTTTGTTGTAATTGTTGTAACACTTGGCTGAATTTTTGAATATCTCCTTGCATATACAACGATTTTGCATAACGTGAGCCAATCGCGGCACTATGACTCAGCGCGTAGGCTTTTTCCAAAGCCTGTGCCGAAGCAGTGTAGTCATTTTGCAAATAGCTGACATAACCTAAAGTATCTAAAATAGAGGCTTGTTCAGGTGCAAACTCAAGTGCTTGCTCTACATAGCGACGCGCTTCATCCAAACGACGATTTTGCAGTGCAAGAGTATAGGCGTAGGCATTTAAATAGGTTGGGCTGTTCGGCTCAATTTCCAGTAACTTGGTGAGCAGTTGATCCAGTTTGTCTTTTTCCTGATGTGCATCCAATAGTAAGACTTCTGAATAGATCAGGTCAGGATCATCGGGCAGGTTTTTGATGGCTTCATCTAACAAACGCAGTGCTGCTTTTTTATTGTCCATGCGTTTTAAAATATCGGCCTGTGCCTGATATAAAAAACTGGCGTGCTGCGGATAGTTGACCCGTTCCTGCGTTAAAAAGCGCAGGGCATCGTTCAGTTTATCTTGCTGGGCAAAAATACTGATCATGTTGCGACGTGAAACCGTATAAAGGCTACCATCGACCAAACGATAATAGGCTTTGGCTGTTTCAAAGTGCTGTTTACGCTCGGCATTGACTGCCAAATAGAAATAGGCTTCGTTTTGATATTGGGCTGAATAGCGCAACTCTACTAAATATTTTTCGGCTTTTTCGTATTGTTTCAAGTCAATACTGGTCAAACCTGCAATAAATAAGGCTTCATCTTCCGTAGGCCATTTTTTTAAAATAGCTTCTAGCTTTGTTAGCGCCAAAGTTGCTTCATTTTTTTTGACCAAATATTTGGCTTCGGCTAAACGGACTTCAAAATTATTTTTGTGTTTACGGCTGGATTTTGCATACCAAGCTGCCGTTTCTTCTTCATTGCCAAGTACGCTCAACAAATTGGCTTTCATTAAAATATAGCCAGTGACTTTCGGGCGTTTGCGCAACGCTCTGTTAATGGTGTCGAGCGCGGCTTGATATTGTCCATTTTGCGCTTTTAAACCTGCAATCAATACCAAAATAGATGGATTGTCTTTGGCTTTGCTGGTGCGCAGGGCTTGAATCAGAAATTCACGGTCTTCTACAGATTCAGGGGAAATTCCCGCCAAAATTTGTTCTAAGTCAGCCGTGGCATCAATATTTAGAATTTTATCTAAGGTTTCTGCAGCCAAGTCATATTCATGCGCTTTGAGTGCAATGTGCGCCAAATAAAACAGTGCAGGGACATCGGATGGTTCTTGTACCACCCAATGTGTTGCAATATCTAATGCGGCACGTAGGTCATTTTGTTCAATGGCAATATTCAGGGCGCGTTGTTTAATGGAAGTCGAATTGTTCTTAATTGCCAAGACCGTGTAGTTGTGTAATGCAGTTGGAATATCGCCATAAGCCAAGGCAAATTCTGCCACCATGGTTTGTTTTACCGCATTATAATTTGAATTTGCATGATAAATTTCTTCAGATGCTCTAAGATGAGCAACTGAAGCCATGCTACCGACCAGTAAGAATGTGGTAGAATATTGCTTAATTGTCGCGCCGTATGGTCGGCTATTTGTTTGACGCAATTTTTCTTGATCCAAGTAATGCTTTTTATGACACCGTTATTGCACAATAGCATAAATTTAGCGAAATGATGATCTGATATGTCTTTCTTTGCATTGGGTGTCAACCATCAAACCGCCTCTGTAGAGTTGCGCGAGCAAATTGCATTTAACCCAGAAAAGTTAAGTGCCTTACTTGCTGAGCAAAGCCAACATCCCGAACTGAATGATTTGGTGGTGGTGTCTACCTGCAACCGTACCGAAGTCTACGCCATGTCTGAACATCCAGAACAGGTGTTGGATTGGCTTGCACACGTCAATGGTATTGATGCGAAGCAATTGAGTCGTCATGTTTATCGTTATGAAAATGCACAGGCGGTGTCGCATTTAATGCGCGTAGCCAGTGGGCTAGATTCACTCATGTTGGGTGAGCCGCAAATTTTAGGTCAGGTCAAAACTGCGCTGTCTTTAGCCAAAGACTCACATACGGTTTCGCAACAACTCAACCGAATTTTTGAATATGCGTTTTATGCTGCCAAACGGGTACGTTCAGAAACTGCCGTAGGCAGCCATGCCGTGTCTATGGGTTATGCGGTTGCGCAACTGGCGTTACAAGTATTTAGCCATCCTGAAAAACTAACCGTGATGGTGGTGGCAGCAGGCGAAATGAATAGCCTTGTAGCGAAGCATTTAGCTGAGATGGGCGTCGCTAAAATTTTAATTTGTAACCGTACCCGCGCCCGCGCCGAAACTTTGGCACAAGAAATTGCGCATCGGGTTGAAGTTGAAATTATTGAATTTGATCAGTTAGCGGCCAATTTACACCGCGCTGATGTAATTTCAAGCTGTACGGGTAGTTTGCATCAGGTGATTGCTTATCCTGAAGTAAAAGCAGCGTTAAAGAAACGTCGCTATCAGCAAATGTTGTTGGTCGATTTGGCCGTACCACGTGATATTGATCCTAAAATTGAAAACTTGGATGGCGTGTATTTGTACGGGGTCGATGACCTGCAAAGCGTGATTGATGAAAACTTGGCGCAGCGTCGTCAGGCGGCTGTGGAAGCAGAGCTAATGGTCAATCAGCTTGTGACTGAGTTGGTGACCCATCAAAAAGTTCAGCAAGCAGGTGCGACCATTCATGCTTACCGTGAACATGGCGAAAGCTTGCGTCAGGAAGAATTAAATTTGGCGATGGCGCGTATTGCCAAAGGTGAAGATGCTGCACAGGTTCTGCAGGAATTTTCCTATCGTTTAACCCAAAAACTGCTGCATCCAACTTCTATTTTATTGCGTGAAGCAGCCAAAGGTGATGAGCCTGAATGTTTTGAGTTTATGCAGGAAAATTTAGCAGCGACTGCCAAACATCGTCGCAAATAAGCAAGATTAACGTGATTCACAAAAAAGATTTTTGATGATACAAACTTAATCTAATCAGATCGCTTATTCCTCTAACAAGGTCAGCGATCTTTTTTTATCAATTTCATAAATTTGATGTTTCAATCGCTTCATTTCTTCAATACTGCTGAATTTTTTGGAGCGAATTTTTTGCTGTAAACAGTCGTATTGCAATTTGGTCGAAAAATCCTGCGCCAATTTATCGACGTGTTCAGGAGAAGTCGTGTAATCACTGACATTGGCTTGTTGTAAAATGCGCTGTAATTCATAGTGATACGCTGAGCATGCACCCAAAATATAATATTTGGCTTGTTCAGGATCATCGGGTAGATCATCAAAAATAGTATTTAAAATATTTAAGATTTGGTGTAGCAGATGATCATTTGGAATCAGCGCACGTAACGGTTCAAAGTGAATATACAAATACGGGTGATTGATTAGAATCGCAATCACATATTCTTCGGCATCGACTTTGGTGCTAAAACTCAAAGATGCATCGTTATTGGTCTGTGCCTGCCATTTACGGTTAAAGCCTAACTTTTCACGGAAAAACTGTTGCAGCAAATAGCGATAAGAACCCGTTTTGGGCAAAAGTTCGGTCAACTGCCGCAGTTCACCCATGACCTGACTTTTGCCTTCAGGGGTACTGATATTATGGTTTTGGGTGAGATGCGCAAAGACAAAATCTGATAGCAAAGGTGCTTGATCTAATAAACGTCGGAAATTTTCGATGCCTTCACGACGAATAAGTGAGTCAGGGTCGTGCTCATTGGGTAAAACAAAGAACTTCAGTTCACGTCCATCATTGAGCAAAGGCAGTGCAATTTCCAGTGTACGACGTGCGGCTTTTTGACCTGCGGCATCGCCATCAAACGCGATGGTAATGCGGTTGTTTTGGCGGAATAGAATGTTTAAATGATCGGTATTACTGGCTGTACCGAGTGTCGCTACAGCACCATGAATGCCGTATTGCTGCAAGGCAATCACATCCATATAGCCTTCGACCATTAAATAATCTTGGGCTTTTTGTTTGCGTCCTTCATATAAACCATAGAGCAATTGGTTTTTATGAAACACTTCCGAATCGGGCGAGTTGATGTATTTGGGTTTGATTTCATCATTAAGTGCGCGACCACCAAAGCCGACCACACGTCCTTTGCTGTCACGGATTGGAAAAATCACCCGATCACGTAATAAATCGAAGTCACGTCCCTTGTCACTGGTACGAATTAAGCCTAGCAGTTTTAAACCTGCAATGTCTTGCGGAAAGGCTTTTTCTAAATGCTGCCAATCTTCGGGTGCGTAACCCAAGCGCCAAAACTGCAAGGTTTGTGCGGTTAAACCACGTTTTTGAAAATACTGTTGCGCGGCAGGGCTGTGCGGCAATTGCTGCTCATAATATTGCGCTATATTTTCTAGCAAGTCGTATAAGTTGCCTTCTTGTGCAGGTGTGTCCTGCATGGTGTCCCATTGCTCAAAACCTGCAAACGGGTCGGCATTGTTTTGAAATTCCGAGTTCTGAAATTCCGAGTTTGCGTATTCAGCACTTTGAAACTCGGCAAAAGGATCAAAGTCGATGCCAGAAGCTTCAAAAGTATGTTCGCTTGATGTGGTTTGAGCTGCAGAAGTTTCATTCTGGTCTTTTGCTGTTGGTTTGGGTTGAGCTATCGGTGTTGGCTTTTTGGCTTCACGTTTATAAGAGAGTTTTTTATTGTCGTGCTGATCTTTTGGGAGTTCGATGCCTGTTTGACTGGCCAAGTCTTTCATGACATCTACAAAATTGCGGTTATCAATATCCATTAAAAAACGGATGGCGTTACCATTTGCCTGACAGCCAAAGCAATGATAATACTGCTTGTCACGGTAAACGTGAAAAGACGGGGTTTTTTCCTGATGGAACGGGCAGCAGCCCGAATAGGTACGACCAGTTTTTTTTAATTTCACGCGCTGACTAATCAGATCGACAATATCAGTGCGATCTAAAATTTGATCAATCGTGTGCTGTGGAATGGCCATACGGTTTTGTCTGTTATCTCTTGGTAGTGAAAGGTTCGCCGAACAGGTTGAATACATCAGACTGTGCTGATTGACTCAATGAGTATTCTCTTTTGTATCTTTTTCTAGGACAGGAAACAAGCCCATAAAAGAACAAAGGGCAAGTATCATAACTTGCCCTTTGCATTTTTCAAAACTGAAAAATCAGTCGGAATGGTTTTATTCAGTGCTGTCGTTTTGAGATTTTGGACGATCGAGCAAGCCAAAACTCAAACGGTTGGTGAGGCTGCGTGATGGCTCTGCTTGTGCTTTAGTATCTGACTGTTGTGTTTCAGTGCTGCTTTGCGCTTCACGTCCGAAAATACCCAAAGTTGCACGGTTAATCCAGCTTGCGTCATGACGGGCAGCACGTAAATTCACGCTACCATCTGCTTTAACCAAATTTGGATAGTTCAGTTTCAACACATCAATATATTGCTGAGCTGTGGCTTGATCGCCCAGTTTGCCATAACCATAAGCCACCGTTGCCAACGCTTCTGGAATTTGCGGAGTTTGCGGATAATGCTCAACTACCCACAATGAACGCTCTACTGCAGCCACCCATGCTTTACGTTTAATGTTATAACGTGCCGCATTCATTTCGGCTTCCGCCAGTTCCTGACCAATAAACTGCATGCGCTGTGCAGCATCTACCGCATAAGTGCTTGATGGATAGCGACGGATAAAATCGACAAAGTTTTGATAGGCCAGTTTTAAATAGCTAACATCACGGTGTGATTGCTTGAGCGAGGTATAACGCAACAAACCATCATAGTTTTGTTCCATATTCGCCACACCACGTACATAGTAGGCATAATCGGCTTTAGGATGCTGCGGGTTCATGCGGATAAAACGATCTGCAACAGCAATTGCGCCTTCATAATCTTTTTGCTGGAATTTTGCATACAACAATTCAAGCTGCGCTTGCTGCGCATAATCACCCGTTGGATAATAGGTTTCTAAAGCTTCAAGATGCTTAACGGCATCGGTGTATTGACCACGATCCAGTGCTTTTTCTGCTTTTTCAATATAAACCTGTTCGCTAGATTGCGGACCAGTATCGACCACTTCTTTTTTTGGATTGCTGCTACAGCCCACAATTGCAGACGCAACGCCGAGTGAAAGAGCAAGCATTGTTATTTTATAACGTGGTAGCGACATAAAAATTCCTCTGTTAATACGGGCAATGAGCTACAATTGCGCTATTAAACCACTTTTGTCTGAATGAGCAAATGAGTCAAGCACAATCTACCCATTCCAATTTACCTGAAACTGAGTTCAATTTACTTGAAGATGCTGAGGATGCAGATAACCATACTTCAGACTCAACTGCAACACGTTTATCGTTGCAATTTCAATTGGATGACAGCCACTTAGGACTACGCATCGACCAAGTTGCAGCCATCATTTGGAGTGAATTTTCACGTGAAAAGCTAAAACAGTGGCTCAAAGACGGTCATTTGTTGGTAAATGGTAACACGGTCAAACCTAAATATAAGTGTGAAGGTGATGAGCTTCTTACCCTAGAAGTCGAGCTTGAAGCGCAAACCCGCAGCCTGCCTGAAGATATTCCACTGGATATTATTTATGAAGATGATGACATCATGGTGATTAATAAACCTGTGGGCATGGTGGTGCATCCGGGGGCGGGAAATAGCTCTGGAACTCTGGTAAATGCCTTGCTGCATCATTATCCAAAATCGGCAGAGTTAACTCGTGCAGGTTTGGTGCATCGTATTGATAAAGATACTTCGGGTTTGCTGGTGGTTGCCAAAAATCTGGAAGCACAGTTTGCCTTGACCAAGCAACTGGCGAAAAAGTCAGTTTATCGTTTATACGACTTGGTGGTGTACGGCAACATGATTGCGGGAGGCACTGTCGATGAGCCGATTAAACGCCATCCTGTAGATCGAGTGAAAATGGCTGTTTTGCCGGGCGGCAAAGACGCCGTCACACATTACAATGTTAAAGAACGCTTTCAGCATTTCACTCGTGTTCAGGCGCGTTTGGAAACTGGACGTACTCATCAAATTCGTGTGCATCTAAGTTATATTGGTTATGGTTTGGTTGGCGATCCTGTTTATACGCCACGTGTACGTGTGCCAGCAGGCGCATCGGCATTATTAAACGATACCTTGCGTAACTTTAAACGTCAGGCCTTACATGCCGTCAAACTCGGTTTGGTGCATCCACGTACTCAAGAAGAAATGATGTTTGAAGCGCCGTGGCCTGAAGACTTTAAACAATTGGTAGACGTGTTACGCAGTGAAAATGCTGCCTATTAATTGTTGCATAGACAGCATTAACAAGATCAACTCAGATACGGCAATGCCAGAAAACGACTAAGGATAGATTTATGCAATTTGTTCAAGGATTACCTGCAGGTGTGTATGTTGGGCAAACCCGCATACAACATGTGCAAGCTTTAGCGACAGACTGTGCCGATGTATCTGGTTTTAATCTGGCGCTGCATGTGCAGGATGATGCATGGCGTGTGCAGCAGCATCGTATGAGTTTACTGGCAGAGTTTGCTGAATATGGGGTCGATAAAATGACGTGGATGACGCAAACACATAGCGTGTTGTGTCAGACCATTAATGAGCAAATCACTTGTGAAGCTTTAGAAGGCGATGGTTTGGTCACTCAGCGTAAAGCGCATGCTTTAATGATGATGACCGCAGACTGTTTACCTGTGGTTTTGGGCAATGCCGAAGGCACTGAGGTTGCGAATCTGCATGCAGGCTGGCGTGGTCTTGCCAACGGTATTATCGAAAACACCATCGTCGAAATGCAAAGTGCTCCAACATGGGCGTGGTTGGGTGCGGCTATTAGTCAGCCGTGTTTTGAAGTTGGGGCTGAGGTGAAACAGGCATTTTACGATAAATATCCTGAATTAGACACGGCTTTTATTGCAGGGCTGCAGCAAGGTAAATATCTTGCTGACTTGTATGCGATCGCGCGTTTTATTTTGCAGCAGCATGGTGTTACAACGGTTTTGGGCGGTGATCAGTGCTCGTATCAACAAGCCGATGATTACTATTCTTACCGCCGTCAAGCACGTACAGGACGTATGGCAACATTCGTGTTTATGCAGGCTTAGTGTTAAACTTGACTTAATTATTTGGTTTTAAACATTCTCATGTTAGTGACTCATTCAACATCTTCTTGCGCTGCTATTCGTGTGGCGGTGGTTTATCACAGTCCTTATGGTCATACTGCTAAGGTGGCACAGCATATTGCACAAGGTGCTGCGCAAATGGATGCTCAGGTGACTTTGATGGATGTGGCTGAAATTGAATGGGATAGCCTAGATCAAGCCGATATTATCATTATGGGCTGTCCAACTTATATGGGCAGCATTACTTCGGCTTTAAAACAGTTTATGGAGCAATCGTCTAAGCGTTGGTTGGCCAGAACTTGGCAGGGCAAACTGGCGGCAGGTTTTACCAATGGCGGTGGTTTAAGTGGCGATAAACTGGCGGTGCTGCAACAAATTAATTTATTTGCGATGCAGCATGGCATGTTGTGGTCAGGTTTACCGTTTATGCCGACAGGGCGTAGTCCACACGATATTAACCGCATGTCGAGCTTTTTGGGTTTAATGACGCAGTCTGATAATGCCAGTGTTGAAGTTACGCCACCCGAAGGTGATTTGGAAACTGCAGTCAAATTTGGTAAATATTTGGTGGAATTAAAACTTAAAGACTAAGCATTTTTAGTTTTACAACTTCCATAAAAAATGCTCGATGTTGATCTCGAGCATTTTTTATGGGCGGAATGTGCAAAATTATTTGTGCATCAAACGTGCTTTATCACGCTGCCAATCGCGGTCTTTTTCAGAAGCGCGTTTATCGTGCAATTGTTTACCTTTCACCAAAGCAATTTCAAGCTTCGCTAAAGGGCCTTTCCAATAACATGCTAAAGGTACGCAAGAATAACCTTTTTGATTGACTGCACCCATCAACTTTTCAATTTCACGTCGTGAAAGTAAGAGTTTGCGGGTACGGGTCGCTTCAGGCACTACATGCGTTGAAGCCGACAAGAGTGGTTGAATTTGTGCACCAAATAAAAAGGCTTCATTGTCACGAAACAGGATATAACTTTCGGTAATAGTCATACGTCCTGCGCGCAAAGATTTGACTTCCCAACCTTGCAAAGAAAGTCCTGCTTCAAATTTTTCTTCAATAAAATAATCGTGGCGTGCACGTTTATTCTGTGCAATTGTTCCGCCCGTATTTTTTTTAACTACAGTTAGCTTCGCCATATTCAATTACTTCCAAACTTATGACTATTGTGCCTCAAACCAAGGCTTGCTGACAAATCAAAATCATCACAACTGTTGGCTAAACTGCTTTGATATTTCATAATTTGGTAGACTTTAGTTCACTAAAATTTTTTGTATTTGTTAAACTAACTTTGACAAAACCAACTAGAGCATAATGGATGTCTAAAACTCGCGTAATTTATCCGGGCACCTTTGACCCGATTACTAATGGTCATATTGACTTGGTGACACGTGCTGCAAAAATGTTTGATGAAGTCGTGGTCGCAATTGCCATTGGACATCATAAAAATCCAATTTTTACTTTGGAAGAACGTGTGGAATTGGCACAGGCATCTTTAAAGCATTTGCCTAATGTTGAATTTGTCGGATTTGATGGTTTATTGGTTAATTTTTTCCGTGAGCAAAATGCGACTGCAGTTTTGCGTGGTTTGCGTGCTGTTTCAGATTTTGAATACGAATTTCAGTTGGCAAATATGAACCGTCAATTAGATGCGAAATATGAAGCGGTATTTCTGACTCCTTCAGAGCAATATTCATTTATTTCTTCTACATTAGTTCGTGAAATTGCACGCTTAAAAGGTGATGTGACTAAATTTGTTGCACCTGTTGTGGTCGAAGCCTTTGAGCGTAAATTACGACAAGGTTGGTAGCGTGTCTTTATATATTACCGATGAATGTATTAACTGTGATGTCTGTGAACCTGTATGCCCAAATGAGGCAATTTATATGGGTGAGCTGATTTATGAGATTAATCCAGCATTATGTACTGAATGTGTAGGACATCACGAGCAGCCGCAGTGTCAGTTATTTTGCCCAGTCGATTGTATTCCGCTCGATCCAGAGCATGTAGAAACACAGGAACAATTGCTGGAAAAATATAAAAAACTGATTGCTCAAAAAAGCGCAAGCAATTAACTTATAATTTTGCTAAGATGCGCCTTCGAAGTGAACCAGACGATCGCTGCTGTGGAGGTCTCCGTGACTGAAACAGGGGAGGAAAGTCCGGGCTTCATAGGGCAGGGTGCCAGGTAACGCCTGGGCGGCGTGAGCCGACGGAAAGTGCAGCAGAGAGTAGACCGCCTTCGTATGGTTTCTTTTTCGGAAGAAATTGAAGGTAAGGGTGAAAGGGTGCGGTAAGAGCGCACCGCATGGCTGGTAACAGTTCATGGCATGGTAAACCCCACCAGAAGCAAGACCAAATAGGAATCCTGAGGTACGGCCCGTACTGGATTCGGGTAGGTCGCTTGAGCGTATGAGTGATTGTGCGCCTAGAGGAATGATCGTTCTCGACAGAACCCGGCTTATCGGTTCACTTCACCAAATTTTAAGCAATTGATGCGTGATAAGGCTTGACGTTACCTAGATTACAGCAGATAATGCGCGCACAGTTTTTGGCTATGTAGCTCAGTTGGTTAGAGCACCGCACTCATAATGCGGGGGTCACAGGTTCAAGTCCCGTCATAGCCACCATTTTTCAGACCACGTTCACTAACGTGGTCTTTTTTTTGTTTAAAATTTGTCTGTGCAATCTATTTGAGCTGTATCCAGTTGAATCTGCATTTGTAGGTTTTGAATCTGTTGCCAATTGGCTTGTTGATCAGAGTGAGCAAAAATTTTGGCATCGACCTGATTTAATTTTTTTAGCGAAATGTGTTGTGATGCACAATAACGCCCTACAGCACGCTCATAAGCCAGTTGTTGCTGCGCTGCAGCATTCAGTTGATGCGCCGTTAAAATCTTTTGCTGTCCTTTGGCATAAGCAACCAAAACACGTCGGTCTGCGATGCTATAACTCATTTTAGAATTAATAAATTGCGCAACATCACGCCGTACACCGTTGTAATCTACAAAAATAGGTGAAACCAAAGCGCAGGAACTTAAGCCAACAACAAGGCTACTCAGTATTATAGACTTCAAGATCATGGTTGAATTTATTCTCTTTTTTCTGTGTGACTTGATATAGATTTTGCTGCAAATATTTAAGAATCTCCGTAAGAAAATAGTAATTTGATTAAAATTAAACAAATTGCACTGTTTTTGCTTAAACTGTGAGCGTTTGTAAATTAAAATACTTGACGATGCAGGGCTAAGTTTAGATAATGCGCACACAGTTTATGGCTATGTAGCTCAGTTGGTTAGAGCACCGCACTCATAATGCGGGGGTCACAGGTTCAAGTCCCGTCATAGCCACCATTTTTATAGACTAAGCTCTCAGCTTGGTCTTTTTTTATGTCAAAATTTTAGGCTACTTTTTGCAGCATTGGTTTAATGGCAGGTACAAAAAAACCAAGCCGTAGCTTGGTTTTTTATATCTTTGTTTAAGCAATGCTTTAGCGTTAAATCCCTGCTTTCCAACCATTGACGAGCGGATAGCGACGTTCACGACCAAAAGCGCGTGAACTAATACGTGGTCCTAATGCACCTTGGCGACGCTTGTACTCGTTGCGATCAACCAATTGAATGACTTTCTCGACCATCGCGCGTTCAAAGCCTTTGCTAATGATGTCTTCTTGGCTCTGATCTTCTTCAATATACGCATACAAAATCGCATCGAGCACTTCGTATGGTGGTAAAGAATCTTGGTCTTTTTGGTCAGGACGTAATTCTGCTGAAGGTGGGCGCGTGATCACACGCTCAGGAATCACAGGAGTATCGGCAATACTGTTACGGTATTTAGCCAGTTCAAACACAATGGTTTTGTACACATCTTTGAGTACCGCATAACCACCGACCATATCGCCATAAAGCGTGCAATAGCCAACTGCTAACTCAGATTTGTTACCTGTAGAAAGCACGAGGTTACCAAACTTATTCGACAGACCCATTAAGATTGTGCCGCGGGCACGGGCTTGTAGATTTTCTTCTGTGGTATCGCTAGGGCTGTTACCAAAGAAAGGATACAGCGTTTGCATAAAGCTATTTACGATCGGGTGAATTTCGGCAATACCAAAAGTCACGCCTAAAGTTTTGGCTTGCTCTGCAGCATCTTCCACACTAATTTGCGCGGTATAAGTGTACGGCATCATTACCGCTTGTACCTTATCTGCACCAATTGCATCAACCGCAATAGCAAGAGTGAGCGCTGAATCAATTCCGCCCGACAAGCCAAGAATTACACCAGGGAAGCCAGAGCGTTGCACGTAGTCACGGGTTGCGAGCACTAAACCTTGATAGATTTCTGCAAGGGTGTCTAAAGCTGGGCTAATTTCGGCAGTTTTAAAGTGCTTCTGTGCAGCGTCATATTCTGCGTAGAATAAACCTTCTTGGTAGGTTGGGGCTTGTAATGCAACATTGCCTGCTTGGTTAATCACAAAGCTCGTACCATCGAAGATTAAATCATCTTGACCGCCAACTTGGTTTACATACACCACATTGAGATGTAATTGTTTTGCCAGTTCGGTCATGGTCTGTACACGATGCTGCGGTTTACCCACTTCATAAGGCGATGCGTTCAAGACCAATGCAGTTTCTACATTCAACTGTGCCAATTGCTGCACGGTTGGCAAAGACCATAAATCTTCGCAAATCAAAACGCCAAATTTATGACCAAGGTATTCAAAAACTAAGTGTTGATGACCTTCATCAAAATAGCGTTTTTCATCAAATACAGCATAATTTGGTAAATTTTGCTTGTTGTAAATACCTAAGATGTTGCCATCTTTCATGACGGCAGCCGAGTTAAAGCGCTGACCATCTTCAGTTTCATTGACAAAGCCGAAAACTAAAACAATATCTTTAATTTCACGTAATTGTTCAAATGCTTGTTGTGTGCGTTGATTCAAGCTTGGGCGCAGTAATAAATCTTCTGCAGGGTAGCCCAAAATTGAAAGTTCAGGAAAAATAATCAAATCTGCATGTTGTTTTTTCGCTTCATTTGCTTGTTCAAGCATTTTTTGCGCGTTTGCTTCGAGATTGCCAATGTGTGGAGAGAACTGTGCAAGGGCAATTTTAAAAGATTTCATTTAAATTAAGTCCTATTCCTATAGGTGTAGAATACACGTAAGTGGCTGATGATTATTGTTATAAAAATTTCAGCGTAGTGTATTGTGGATTAAACGACTGCCGAAAGGCACAAATAAAAACCATTTATTATCTAACAGATAAAGATCTTATTTTGCAGTGCAAAAATGGAGACTTTTGCTATTTTATCTTAATTTAGAATAGATGCTAGCATCGAATACACTTTATTGTCTTGTCTGCAAGAATATCATTGAAATGTGACAGAATTTTTATGCTATTTATTTGAAAAGCATTATATTTTTAGGTTGTATGATGCATGTGTTTTTCGTGAAATAAGCATGTACCAAGATGAGTGAGCTAAGTCGAGCGGTGCGGGCTGTTTAAAATAATATTGTCTATTTTTTTAAGAAAAATATCTTTGGCAATTTCACCTTGTTGCTCAATGTTGTAAGCAAAAAAAGGTTTCGCTTCAATTAAGCGATAATGATATGGATTGTAACGCTTAAAACTCAAAAAATACGCGGTTTGCAATACCGCACCACGCAGTAAGACATTGATGTGATGTTGATGCTGTAAAATGTGCGCCATCTCATGAATAAAGATCGCTTGATAGCCACGGTGTGCTTGGCTGTAGTCGGCTAGATAATGCCGATTACGCACATGAATATAGCCACAGGGGGCCATAAAAATGTGCTGTGGCTGCCAAGGCAAATAAGGATGGTTCATGACTTTGACTTGGCTGTAGTCAATCAGATTGCCAAACACAGATTGGCACAACTGTATTTCCATTGCAGTTAGGCTTCGACATCTAAACTGATCTAGTTTGAGCAGTCGCATCAATAAGCTGAGAATGAATAAATGCAGTTGTAGCATGGAAATGAGTCGTAAGTGGCAGACATCAAAAATATAGCCTAAATCCGCAATGATCTAAATTTTATTTTACGTTTTGGTTGTGGTTTAGGACAAACCAAACAGAAATGAGTTTGGTGAGCTAAATAAAAGCAATAAAAAAACCACCCGAAGGTGGTTTTTTTGTCGTGTCGTTTTACACGCTACAACGCAGACCGAATTAACGGTTGATGTCGCGTTGAGTGTGGCCAGTGTAAAGCTGACGAGGACGACCGATTTTGTAAGGACCGCTGTGCATTTCTAACCAGTGGCTGATCCAACCAACTGTACGTGCAAGTGCGAAAATTACAGTAAACATTTCTGTTGGGATACCAATCGCTTTAAGGATGATACCTGAGTAGAAGTCTACGTTAGGGTATAAGTTACGCTTGATGAAGTATTCATCAGATAACGCAATACGCTCAAGTTCCATTGCAAGTGCAAGTTGTGGATCGTTGATACCTAAGTCGTTAAGTACTTCGTCACAAGTTTGCTTCATTACAGTCGCACGTGGGTCATGGTTTTTATAAACGCGGTGACCAAAGCCCATAAGTTTAACTTCTTTAGTCTTCACTTTTTCCATGAACTCAGCAACGTGTTCTACAGAGCCGATTTCATCAAGCATCTTAAGAACAGCTTCGTTCGCACCACCGTGAGCAGGACCCCAAAGTGCAGAAATACCTGCAGAGATACATGCGTATGGGTTAGCGCCAGTAGAACCAGCTAAACGTACAGTTGAAGTAGACGCGTTTTGTTCGTGGTCAGCGTGAAGCGTGAAAATACGATCCATTGCGCGAGCGTGAACAGGGTTTACTTTGTAATCACGGTCTGCTGGTGTAGCAAACATCATGTACAAGAAGTTTTCTGCGTAGCTTAAGTCGTTACGTGGGTAAACAAATGGTTGACCAACAGTGTACTTGTAGCTCCAAGCCGCTAAAGTAGGAATCTTCGCGATTAAACGAATCGCTGTGATTTCACGGTGGTTAACATCTTCGATGTCTAAGTTGTTGTGATAGAACGCAGATAACGCACCAACAACACCTACCATGATTGCCATAGGGTGAGCGTCACGACGGAAACCGTTATAGAAACGTTTTACTTGGTCGTGAACCATAGTGTGGTTACGAACTTTAGCGTCAAAATCAGCTTTTTGTTCTGCAGTTGGAAGCTCGCCATTTAATAATAAGTAGCAAGTTTCTAAGTAGTCAGCTTTAGTCGCTAATTGGTCAATTGGGTAACCACGGTGTAAAAGAATACCTTTGTTACCATCAATGAACGTAATTTTAGACTCGCAAGACGCTGTTGCCATAAAACCAGGATCAAAAGTAAAGTGACCTGCCGCCAACACATCCTTAACGTCAATTACATCTGGGCCTAATGTGCCGCTGTAAATTGGTAATTCAATTTCTTTTCCATCAAGCTGTAATACGGCTTTTTTGCCAGTTGCTTCAGACATTCAATAGATCTCCTGTCCTGGTGAATGTTGATCTGACTCGAAGTATCAATCTTTTAATGCGCAAGTCAGACGGATTAAAAATTAGCTCTAAGATTAGAGAGTACTGAAATTTTGTCAATTATACTTATGGATTAAGCAGACGACTGTTTATAGAAAAAGCCGAAAAAATTCCAGTAAAAAAATCAATAAAATCACAGCACAGCCGCCGTATCATAAGTCAAAATTTGTCGGATGTGCAGAAAAAAATCATCAATACGGATTAATTGTAAGCAATTTTAAATACTAGTTTTGATGTGCTATTTCTTTAGCAGGATTCAGTCCAATACTTAAATTTATCTAATTCTCATAACTTACACGTTTTTACATACACGGTAGGGTGGTCAGATTGTTTGTAATAGGCAGTAAGTCTGGTATTTAAATTCGATATTGATTGATCAAAAAATGACTGATTAAACTCCTGAAAATAGCCATGATCCATCATATTTTGAGTGGGAAATGATGAAATCTTTGTGAATAAAGCGCGGTTATTTATCCATACAGATACAAAAAATACTGGATAAGTCATTCATTCGCATGATGATTATCATTTTTAATATTTATTTAGGTGTGGTGTTTAAAGTAAATATAAGTTGTATAAATAGATTGAGGTATGTGCCGACATTAAAGTTTAATCCATGATCAGGTGTACCTTGACCAAAGCAAAGTGATGGGCTGTCTGGATCTAAGAGTCTTGTGTTGTGGTTGTAAATTGCTGCAAACAGTGGAGTACACACATATATAGTGCTGCTACTTATATATAAGTATGTGAAAACCCGAAGAACATCTGAAAAACAAAGTACAAATTTATCTTTAGTCTAAATATTCTAAAGCCACTGATTGTGTCATCAAGAGTTTTCACTTTAATAATTTATTTAAAAACATAGATTTATGTTTGATTGTGTGGTTGTGGATGGTAATTGGTTTGTCTTTATACTTGTTAATGATTCTTATTTAAGGGTTTTTTAGCCAAAAAGCCGAGTAGAGTTGTTTGTATTTTAACAGTTGACGTTTTATAATTCAGTGTCGTTTTAAGGTTAGGCATGAATTTGCCTAACAATGCCAGCTTTCCTTCGAATTTATTCCAACAAACTCCGGATGGAGTTTTTACTTACAGGATGCCCGCTGTGAAAAGCAACAGACCTGTCAATTTGTCCATGGGTCAAGTTTTAGAAGTAAACTTAAAATCGCCCGTGGCTATTGCATCAATTCTACACCGTCTTTCTGGTGTCATCGTATTTTTACTCGTACCGGTACTTTTATGGTTGTTAGACAAGTCTTTGTCTTCACCTGAAGGTTTTGCTCAAGTTCAAGAAATTTTTAACGGTTTCTTTGTGCGCTTTATCGTATGGGTATTTGTAGCCGGCTTAATCTATCACTTCATTGCTGGTGTTAAGCACTTACTTGCTGACCTTGGTTTTGCAGAAGAACTGCAAAGTGGTCGCATTGCAGCTACTATTTCATTGATCTTGTCTGCTATCGGTATCGTTGCAGCATTTGTATGGATTGTAATCTAATGAAAAGTGCTACAGGTTTAACGGGTTCAGGTTCTCGCGATTGGTTTATCCAACGTATTAGTGCTGTTGTTCTTGCTGTTTATACCGTTGTGGTATTTGGTTGGATTCTTCTTAACGGTGGATTCAACTTTGAACAGTGGTACGGCTTTATGATGACATTACCAATGAAGATTATGTCTTTATTGGCAGTCTTATCTCTTGTTGCACATGCTTGGATCGGTATGTGGCAAGTATTCACTGACTATGTGACTACTCGTCAAATGGGTCCTTCAGCTTCAGGTTTACGCCTAGTGCTGACTTCAGCAGTGATTATTGCTGTTTTTGCATACGCAATCTGGGCAATCCAGATTTTCTGGGCGAATTGATAGGAAAATATCATGGGCGCGATTAACCCTAAAGAAGATTATACAAATATTCCACACCAATTCTTTGACGCAGTCATCGTTGGTGGTGGTGGTTCAGGTATGCGTGCATCTTACCAACTTGCTCAAGCAGGTTTGAAAGTTGCGGTATTGACCAAAGTATTCCCTACACGTTCACACACTGTTGCAGCGCAGGGTGGTATTGGTGCATCTCTTGGTAACATGCAAGAAGATAACTGGCACTACCACTTTTACGACACAGTAAAAGGTTCTGACTGGTTGGGCGACCAAGACGCGATTGAATTCATGACGCGTGAAGCGCCACAAGTGGTTTATGAATTAGAACACTTGGGTATGCCATTTGACCGTAACGCAGACGGTACAATTTACCAACGTCCATTCGGTGGTCACTCTGCAAACTACGGTGAAAAAGCAGTTCCACGTGCATGTGCTGCAGCTGACCGTACAGGTCACGCACTTCTTCACACGCTTTATCAAAGCAACGTGAAAATGGGCACTCAATTCTTCGTAGAATGGATCGCTCTTGATTTGATCCGTAACGAAGCTGGCGATGTACTAGGTGTGACTGCAATTGACCAAGAAACAGGTAAAATCGCAGTATTCCAAGCGAAAGCGACATTGTTTGCTACAGGTGGTGCAGGTCGTGTGTACCGTGCATCTACAAACGCATATATCAACACTGGTGACGGTCTTGGTATGGCTGCGCGTGCAGGTATTCCATTACAAGATATGGAATTCTGGCAGTTCCACCCAACAGGTGTTGCGGGCGCGGGCGTATTGTTAACGGAAGGCTGTCGTGGTGAGGGTGGTATCCTTCGTAACGATTCAGGCGAACCGTTCATGGAGCGTTATGCACCAACTTTGAAAGACTTGGCGCCACGTGACTTCGTATCACGTTCTATGGACCAAGAAATTAAAGAAGGTCGTGGTTGTGGTCCAAACAAAGACTACATCTTGCTTGATATGACGCACTTAGGTGCAGACACAATCATGAAGCGTCTTCCATCTGTATTTGAGATTGGTAAGAAATTCGCGAACGTTGACTGTACTAAAGAGCCAATTCCTGTTGTGCCTACAATCCATTACCAAATGGGTGGTATTCCAACCAATATTCATGGTCAAGTGGTTGTTCCAGAAAGCCGTGAAACTCAAGAGTTGGTTGCGAACTACAACGCAGAAACTGATACATATACAACCAACGCGGGTGACCGTGACTTTGCTAAACCAGTAAAAGGTTTCTATGCAATTGGTGAGTGTTCATGTGTATCTGTACACGGTGCAAACCGTTTAGGTACAAACTCATTGCTTGACTTGGTTGTATTTGGTAAGGCTGCTGGTCAACACATCATTGAGTATGTGACTAAGCAACATGATGGTGAGTACGAACCACTTCCAACAACTGTACTTGAAAATACTGTGAACCGTATTCGTAAACTTGACGAATCGACTTCAGGTGAAAACGCTCAAGAAGTTGCTGATGCAATTCGTAACATCGTTCAAGACCACGCAGGTGTATTCCGTACTTCAGCATTGCTTGATGAAGGTGTGAAACAAATTCTTGCGCTTGAGCCACGTGTTCGCAACATTCATTTGAAAGACAAATCTAAAGTATTCAACACTGCACGTGTAGAAGCATTAGAAGTTGAAAACTTGTATGAAGTTGCTAAAGCGACACTAATCTCAGCTGCTGCACGTAAAGAATGTCGTGGTGCGCATACGGTTGTAGACTTTGAGTTACCACCAGATCACCCAACTTATTCTTATGGTCGTCGTGATGATGAGTGGATGAAGCATACTTTATGGTTCTCTACAGATAACCGTCTTGAGTACAAACCAGTACGTTACAAGCCGCTTACTGTATCTGCTATTCCACCTAAACCACGTACATTCTAATTGGGAGAAGTAAGATGAGTAGAGGTACTCGTACATTTAATATCTACCGCTACGATCCTGATAAGGATAAAGCACCGTACATGCAAACTTTTAAGCTTGAATTGACTGATAAGCACCGTATGTTGCTTGATGCACTTCTTGAATTGAAAGTACAAGACGAATCTTTGACATTCCGTCGTTCATGTCGTGAAGGTATTTGTGGTTCTGATGGTGTAAACATCAATGGTAAAAATGGTTTAGCGTGTCTTTGGAACCTAAACGATTTACCAGAAGTGATCACAATTCGTCCGCTTCCAGGTCTTCCTGTAATTAAAGACTTGGTTGTAGACATGAATCAGTTCTACGATCAGTATAACAAGATTCATCCGTTCTTGATCAACAACCAACCTGCGCCACCAAAAGAGCGTTTACAATCTCAAGAAGAGCGTGAGCATCTTGATGGTTTGTATGAATGTATTCTTTGTGCATGTTGTTCAACTTCATGCCCATCATTCTGGTGGAACCCAGACAAGTTCTTGGGTCCTTCAGCGTTGTTGAATGCATATCGTTTCATTATCGACTCGCGTGATACTGCAACTCAAGAGCGTTTGGCTCGTCTTGACGATCCATTCTCTTTGTTCCGTTGTAAAGGTATTATGAACTGTGTATCTGTATGTCCTAAAGGCTTGAACCCAACTAAAGCAATCGGTCACATCCGTAACATGCTTTTAGATATGGCTGGCTAATAGACTGCGTGATCAGTTGAAAAAAGCACACCTAGGTGTGCTTTTTTTTGTGCCAAAATTACGATAAAAGTCGTGTGATAAGTTGCTTGTTTTTGATGAGTACGTAAATGAAAAATGTTGCATGCAAAGAAGTGATTAAAAAGTGAGTATTTGATATTTTTTAGGTATAACTGTTGGATAAATAGACAAAAACAGCATTTAGCCGACTAAAGTTGCACACAATTGTAATCCAGTGCTGCTATTTTGTTGTAAAGCATGGGCAAATGCCAAGTTTAGCTGCAATATTTATTTTTAGATGTTATCATGTAACGTGTAAGTGAGAGGGCAGATTGAGAGATGTGCTCTCTTTTATTTTATCTGAAATAGCGGTGTTGGACTTTGGTCTAAATTGCATCTGTTTTTTAAATAAAGCACCATATGTTAGATGAAAATAGAATCAGTGTATTTCGCCAATTTATAGGAGGTATGTGTCAAAAAAATCAATTGCATTTCTGAGATCATGTTACGATTAACAAATGACTATATCTGAAAAATGTTGAATTTTTGTACATTTTATCAACATTTTAAGTGCAAATGATGTGTTATTAAATCAGGACTATTGCAGAAAAGTCGTATTAGAAAAGCTAAGACTGAGCACTTATTTTTTCTAAAACGATTTTGCAAAAAATTGCTCGGCTTGGGTCGAGTATATAAATGAGTGATGATGCCAATGAGGGCGTTATGATTCATAAATGACATTGGGTTTTCCTAATGTAGTGATAACGCCTCATGACATATGTCAACTGGGGACTAATGTCATGTTACCAATTTGACATTATCAATCATGGGTTTTGCTTAAAAAGCATCCTGGAAAATGTTTTTGCAATAGGAAATGGGTCCACAAATGCAAGAAGTTGCTGACGCACTGCGTCTTGACACTGAACTTTCCGCTGATAGTGCAGCGTATATTGAAGAACTTTACGAGCATTATTTGACGTCACCGGAATCAGTCGGTGCTGATTGGCGCGAATATTTCGATAAATTCCCGAAGGGTGATCAACCACACAGTAATGTACGTGAGCAATTCCTTTTATTAGGTCGTAATTCAAATCGCGTTCAAGCCATTGTTCAAGGGTCAGTGAGTTCTGAACATGAACAACGTCAAATTGGCGTGTTGCAACTGATTGCTGCTTACCGTAACCGTGGTCACCAAAAAGCAAAATTAGATCCACTAGGTTTGGCAAAACGTGAAGACGTGCCAGATCTTGATCTTGCTGCACATGGTTTAACCAAGTCTGATTTAGATACTGTTTTCCATACAGGTAATTTGGAAATTGGTAAGTCTGAAGCAACACTAGGCGAAATGGTTGATGCCATGCAGGCGATCTACTGCGGTTCAATTGGTGCAGAATACATGCACATTGTTGATACCAAAGAAAGACGCTGGATTCAACAACGCTTAGAAAGCGCACGTGGTAAGTTCACATTTACTGCAGATCAAAAGAAACACGTTCTTGAGCGCTTAACAGCAGCTGAGGGTCTAGAAAAATATCTAGGTAATAAATACGTTGGTGCGAAACGCTTTGGTGTAGAAGGCGGTGAATCATTTATCCCTATGGTGAATGAAATCATTCAACGTGCGGGTGCTGTTGGCTGTAAAGAAGTCGTGATTGGCATGCCACACCGTGGTCGTTTGAACCTGCTTGTGAACATCATGGGTAAAAACCCTGCAGACCTATTTGGTGAGTTCGAAGGTAAGAGCTTGCATAAAAAAGGTTCTGGCGACGTAAAATATCACCAAGGTTTCTCATCTAACGTGATGACTCCGGGTGGTGAAGTGCACTTGGCACTTGCGTTTAACCCATCGCACTTAGAAATTGTTGGACCTGTGGTTGAAGGTTCTGTACGTGCGCGCCAAGTACGTCGTAAAGACATTGGTGGTGATGATGTATTGCCATTAATCGTTCACGGTGATGCCGCATTTGCAGGTCAAGGTGTTAACCAAGAAACCTTCCAAATGTCACAAACTCGCGGTTATACCGTAGGTGGTACAGTTCACATTGTGATTAACAACCAAGTTGGTTTCACAACATCTGACCCACGTGACGCACGTTCTACTGAATACTGTACTGACATTGCAAAAATGATTCAGGCGCCAATTTTCCACGTGAATGGCGATGATCCTGAAGCGGTGATTTTTGTATCTCAATTGGCACACGATTTCCGTCATACATTCCGTAAAGACGTTGTGATTGATTTGTTCTGCTACCGTCGTCGTGGTCACAACGAAGCTGACGAGCCAGCAGCAACTCAGCCAATGATGTATCAAGTGATCAACAAAAAGACTACAACACGTACTTTATATGCTGACCAATTGGTGCAAGAAGGTGTGTTGGATCGTGCTGCGGCAGATCAAATGGTTGAAGACTACCGTTCTGATTTAGAAGCGGGTAATCACGTTGCGAATGCGTTGGTACTTGAGCCAAATACCAAAATGTTTGTAGATTGGTCTCCGTACTTAGGTCACGATTATACAGACGTTTGGGATACGACTTTCCCTGTTGAGCGTTTGAAAGAACTTGGTCAAACCATGCGTAAACTTCCAGAAGGTTTCGTGATGCAGCGCCAAGTTGCCAAAGTGATTGACGATCGCTTGAAAATGCAAACAGGTGAAATGCCACTGAACTGGGGTGCAGCTGAAACTTTAGCTTATGCAACTTTGTTGGATGAAGGCTATTTAGTTCGTTTGACTGGTGAAGACGTAGGTCGTGGTACTTTCTCACACCGTCATGCGAAATTGCACAACCAAGTCGATGGTAAAACTTATATTCCGTTATGCCATATCAAAGAGAACCAACCACGTGTTGCAATCTACGACTCTTTATTGTCTGAAATGGCAGTATTGGCATTCGAATATGGTTATGCAACGACACTTCCAAAGAGCTTGATTATTTGGGAAGCACAATTCGGTGACTTTGCCAACTGTGCTCAAGTGGTAATCGACCAGTTCATTTCATCTGGCGAAACCAAGTGGGAGCGTGTGTGTGGTTTAACGATGCTTCTTCCACACGGTTTTGAAGGTCAAGGTCCTGAGCACTCATCTGCACGTTTAGAGCGTTTCTTACAGCTTTGTGCGGAAGAAAACATGCAAGTGATGACACCAACAACACCTGCACAGATTTTCCACGCTTTACGTCGTCAGGCGATTCGTCCAATCCGTAAGCCAATGATCATCATGTCGCCGAAGTCTTTACTTCGTCACAAGTTAGCAGTGTCTAACCTTGATGAGCTTGCAACTGGTACATTCCAGACTGTGATTGATGAAATTGACAACATCAACATATCAGACGTGACGCGTTTGGTATTGTGTGGTGGTAAAGTGTATTACGACTTGCTTGAAAAGCGTCGTGAATTAGAATTGAACAATACTGCAATTGTTCGTATTGAACAGTTGTACCCATATCCAGAACAACGTCTTGCTGAAGTTCTTGCTTCTTATCCAAACGTAAAAGAATTAGTTTGGACTCAAGAAGAGCCGAAGAACCAAGGTGCTTGGTTATTCATCGCGCCACGTTTATATGATGACGTAATGAAAACTGGTAAACAGATTCGCATTAGTTATGCGGGTCGTGAAGCATCTGCAGCACCAGCGTGTGGTTCACCATATTTGCATGCAAAACAACAAGCTCAGCTCATCAATGACGCGCTTGCGATCGTAGCTGAATAACAGGAGATTCGAAGTAATG
This sequence comes from Acinetobacter sp. YH01007, assembly GCF_013420425.1. Lineage (NCBI taxonomy): Bacteria > Pseudomonadati > Pseudomonadota > Gammaproteobacteria > Moraxellales > Moraxellaceae > Acinetobacter > Acinetobacter sp. YH01007. The sequence goes on from NZ_VOYC01000004.1 coordinate 148,321, forward strand.
GCAACCGAAATTAAAGCACCGGTATTTCCAGAGTCAGTTGCAGACGGTACGATTGCAACTTGGCACAAACAACCAGGTGAAGCAGTTTCACGTGATGAAGTGATCTGTGATATTGAAACCGATAAAGTTGTTTTGGAAGTAGTCGCTCCTGCTGATGGCACAATCTCTGCAATCATCAAAAACGAAGGCGATACAGTTCTTTCTGACGAAGTAATTGCTCAATTTGAAGCGGGTGCTGTTTCTGGCGCTGCTCAAACTCAAGCAGTTCAGTCTGAAGCACAAGTAGAGCAAGCTGCGGCGAAAACTGAAGCAGGCGCTGCGCCAGTTGTTGAGCGTGCACAACCAGTTGCTGACCAAGCACCAGCAGTACGTAAAGCGTTGACTGAAACAGGTATCAATGCTGCAGACGTTTCTGGTACAGGTCGTGGTGGTCGTATCACTAAAGAAGATGTTGCAAATCATCAAGCTAAACCTGCTGCTGCAGCTGCGCCATTAAGCGTTGCGGTAGGTGAGCGTATCGAGAAACGTGTTCCTATGACACGTTTACGTAAGCGTGTTGCAGAGCGTTTACTTGCAGCGACTCAAGAAACTGCAATGTTAACAACATTCAACGAAGTGAACATGAAGCCAATCATGGAAATGCGTGCACAATACAAAGACGCATTTGAAAAACGTCATGGTGCACGTTTAGGCTTTATGTCTTTCTTCGTGAAAGCTGCAACTGAAGCATTGAAACGTTACCCAGCAGTAAACGCTTCTATTGATGGCGAAGACATCGTATATCACGGTTACTACGACATCGGTGTAGCGGTTTCTTCTGACCGTGGTTTAGTGGTTCCTGTATTACGTGATACAGACCGCATGAACTACGCTGAAGTAGAAAACGGTATTCGTGACTATGCTTATAAAGCACGTGACGGTAAGCTAGGTATTGAAGATATGACTGGCGGTACATTCACCATTACTAACGGTGGTACTTTCGGTTCATTGTTATCTACACCAATTCTAAACACGCCACAAACTGCAATTTTGGGCATGCACAAAATCCAAGAGCGTCCTATGGCGGTAAATGGTCAAGTTGAAATCTTGCCAATGATGTACTTAGCGCTTTCTTATGACCACCGTTTAATTGATGGTAAAGAAGCTGTAGGTTTCCTTGTAACAATCAAAGAATTGTTAGAAGAGCCAGCTAAACTCATCCTTGACCTTTAATTCTAAAGAATAAATCAGTGGGCTTGGAGCGATCCTCTAAGCCCATTTTTGGAGATAAAAATGTCTCAACAATTTGATCTTGTTGTTATTGGCGGTGGCCCAGGTGGTTATGAAGCGGCAATTCGTGCGGCTCAACTTGGCTTTAAAGTTGCGTGTATCGAAAAACGTATTCACAAAGGTAAACCATCTTTGGGTGGTACATGCTTAAACGTGGGTTGTATCCCATCTAAAGCATTACTCGATTCTTCACATCGTTATGAAGATACGGTTCATCACTTGGCTGATCATGGTATCACTACAGGTGAAGTACAGTTTGACCTTGCGAAGCTATTAGCACGTAAAGACAAAATCGTTGACCAATTAACTGGCGGTATTGATCAGTTATTAAAAGGTAACGGTGTTGAGTGGTTAAAAGGTACGGGTAAATTGCTTGCAGGTAAAAAAGTTGAGTTCGTTTCTCATGAAGGCGAAACTCAAGTTTTAGAGCCTAAGTATGTGATTCTTGCGACTGGTTCAGTTCCTGTAAATATTCCTGTTGCTCCTGTAGATCAAGACATTATTGTTGATTCTACTGGTGCATTAGAATTCCCAGAAGTGCCTAAGCGTTTAGGTGTGATTGGTGCAGGCGTAATTGGTCTTGAACTTGGTTCAGTATGGCGTCGTCTAGGTGCAGAAGTTGTTGTATTTGAAGCAATGGATGCATTCTTACCAATGGCTGACAAAGCTTTGGCAAAAGACTACCAGAAACTATTGACTAAGCAAGGTATGGATATCCGTATCGGTGCGAAAGTTTCAGGTACTGAAGTTAATGGTCGTGAAGTGACTGTTAAATATACCCAAGGCGGCGAAGAAAAAGAACAAACTTTCGATAAATTGATCGTTTGTGTAGGTCGTCGTGCTTATGCTGAAGGTTTATTGGCAGATGACTGCGGTATTAAACTGACTGAACGTGGCTTAGTTGAAGTAAACGATTGGTGTGCAACTTCTGTTGAAGGTGTATATGCAATTGGTGACTTGGTACGTGGTCCAATGCTTGCACACAAAGCAATGGAAGAAGGCGTAATGGCAGTTGAACGTATTCACGGTCATGCTGCACAAGTTAACTATGACACAATCATTTCAGTAATCTACACACACCCTGAAGCGGCGTGGGTTGGTTTAACTGAAGAGCAAGCGAAAGAAAAAGGCCACGAAGTGAAAACTGGTCAATTCGGTTTCGCGGTAAATGGTCGTGCTTTAGCAGCAGGCGAAGGTGCTGGTTTCGTGAAGTTTGTTGCAGATGCAAAAACAGATCGTTTATTGGGTATGCACGTGATTGGACCTGCTGCGTCTGACATCGTTCACCAAGGTATGATTGCACTTGAGTTCGTATCTTCAGTTGAAGATTTACAATTAATGACATTTGGTCACCCAACCTTCTCTGAAGTGGTGCATGAAGCCGCTTTAGCTGTAGATGGGCGTGCGATTCACGCGATTCAGCGTAAACGCAAATAACACTAAAAAGAGCGGCTTAGGCCGCTCTTTTTGCATTTGATGGTTGTATTTATGGGAATAATCATCTAAAAGTAAAGAGCATAGGAAAAACACCACACAAGGAAAGCAATATTAAAACGCAGGTTTGATATTGGTGGTGATAACTGAATAAAAGAAGTAGTAAAAGGTTAGTCAATGAATCTACATGAGTATCAAGCAAAAGCGCTATTAAAAAAATATGGTATGCCAGTACAAGAAGGCATTTTGGCAACTACAGCCGTAGAAGCCGTGCAAGCTTTCGAGCAACTGGGCGGTAAATTTGCGGTGATGAAAGCTCAGGTGCATGCAGGTGGTCGCGGTAAAGCGGGCGGCGTGAAGGTCGTAAAATCTGCACAAGAAGCAGCAGACTATGCCAACCAAATTCTAGGAACACGTTTGGTCACCTATCAAACCGATGCCTATGGTCAGCCTGTAAACAGTATTTTAGTGGCTGAAGATGTTTATCCTGTAGAGCGTGAACTGTATTTGGGTGCAGTGGTAGATCGTTCTAGCCGTCGCGTCACTTTTATGGCATCTACTGAAGGTGGTGTTGAAATTGAGAAAGTGGCAGAAGAAACCCCAGAAAAAATTATTAAAGTAGAAGTTGATCCTTTGGTGGGATTATTGCCATTTCAAGCACGTGAAGTGGCCTTTGCATTAAAACTCAAAGACAGTCAAATCACGCAGTTTGTGAAGATTATGACAGCGGCTTATCAGGCATTTATCGACAATGATTTTGCCTTATTTGAAATTAACCCATTGTCTGTACGTGAAAATGGCGAAATTTTATGTGTGGATGCCAAAGTTGGTATTGATTCTAATGCACTGTATCGTTTGCCAGAAGTCTTGGCACTGCGCGATAAAACACAAGAAAACGAACGTGAATTGCGTGCATCAGAATTTGACCTGAACTATGTTGCTTTAGAAGGTAATATCGGTTGTATGGTGAATGGTGCAGGTTTAGCGATGGCGACTATGGATATTATTAAACTCTATGGTGGCCAGCCTGCGAACTTCTTGGATGTAGGTGGTGGTGCAACCAAAGAACGCGTAATTGAAGCCTTTAAAATTATTTTGGCAGATCACTCGGTTAAAGGCGTACTGATTAATATTTTTGGTGGAATTGTACGTTGTGACATGATTGCGGAAGCAATTATTGCAGCGGTTCAGGAAGTAAATGTGACGGTACCTGTAGTGGTTCGCCTAGAAGGGAACAACTCGGAACTTGGTGCAAAATTACTCGATGAATCAGGATTAAAACTTATTTCTGCAAACGGCTTGTCTGATGCCGCAGAAAAAATTGTTGCTGCAGTGAAAGCTTAAGGAGAATCAGGATGAGCGTATTAATTAATAAAGACACCAAAGTATTGGTACAAGGTTTCACTGGTAAAAATGGTACTTTTCACTCAGCACAAGCACTTGATTATGGAACTAAAGTGGTGGGTGGGGTAACGCCAGGAAAAGGTGGTCAAACCCATTTGGAATTACCTGTATTTAACACCATGAAAGAAGCTGTACGTGAAACAGGTGCAGATGCATCGGTGATTTATGTGCCTGCACCGTTTGTTTTAGATTCGATTGTAGAAGCAGTCGATTCTGGAGTAGGTTTGATTGTGGTGATTACGGAAGGTGTGCCAACCATCGACATGCTCAAAGCCAAGCGTTATTTAGAAACCAATGGCAATGGTACACGTTTGGTGGGACCAAACTGCCCAGGTGTGATTACACCAGGTGAATGTAAAATTGGCATCATGCCAGGGCATATTCATCAACCAGGACGAATTGGCATTATTTCACGTTCAGGTACTTTGACCTATGAAGCTGTGGCACAAACCACCAAATTAGGCTTAGGGCAATCGACCTGTATCGGGATTGGTGGTGACCCAATTCCAGGTATGAACCAAATTGATGCTTTAAAATTGTTCCAAGACGACCCAGACACCGATGCGATTGTTATGATTGGTGAAATTGGTGGTACGGCAGAAGAAGAAGCTGCGGAATATATCCAGTCGAATGTTAGCAAACCTGTGGTGGGTTATATTGCAGGAGTGACAGCACCTAAAGGTAAGCGTATGGGACATGCGGGTGCAATTATTTCAGGCGGTAAAGGCACTGCGGAAGAAAAATTTGCAGCCTTTGAGCGTGCTGGAATTGCTTATACGCGTAGCCCTGCTGAATTGGGTTCTACCATGTGGCAAGTATTAAAAGATCAAGGTTTGCTTAAATAACAAATTTTGAAGATCTTGATTTTATTCAGTACTCAATCCCCAATTTTGGGGATTTTTTATGTTGAAAAATTAGCCACATTTGAGAGATAAAGTATATGATAAGAGTTAATTTGGTATTGCTTTGTTGCATAAATATGTAAGCATCTGATTTAAATAAATTTAATTTTGTATCAAAAAATAATCAAAACTTTTAAATCATATAGTTATGAAATCTTTGTGCGACAAAGCCGTTCAAGTAGTTTTTGCATCTAGGGAAATGATTTTTTATTGTTGAACAAGCTGTATAAACAGCTGATTCAAATAAAAAAAATACGCAATGATTGGGGTGATCATTGCGTATGAAAACGAATCTGCTTTCACAGCTTCGATAACGGAGAAATGTTATGAAATTAGGATTACTCCTAAAGCATGTAAGTATACTAAACTGAGAAGAAATACTAATCCGCAGTATTCAGGTTACGTGATGTTAAATCACGTAAGTAATAAGTGTTTTTTGTGAATCACGTCATCTTATGTTGATTTTTCACTCAAATAAAAAGTCTCTTATTCATGTGAATAAGAGACTTTAAAATATTTGTATCTACAAAATGCTTAGAAGCGGAATACACCCAAGCCAGCTTTCACTTCATCTAAAGTTTGCTGGGTAATATCACGGCATTTGTCGGTGCCTGTTTTCAAAATATCCATAATGTAGTCAGGATCTTTAGCAAGTTCGATACGACGTTCACGGATCGGCCCAATCAATTCTTTTAGAATGCCTTCCAAACGCTTTTTCACCGTACCATCGCCCAAACCACCACGACGATAATGCGCTTTCAGTTCTTCAAGTTCTTCTTTGTTGGTATCGAAGGCATCTAAATAAGTAAATACTACGTTGCCTTCAACCTGACCTGGGTCTTCGATACGCAGGTGATTTGGGTCGGTGTACATTGCATTGACAGCTTTTTTAATGTCTTTGTCTGTGGCATCTAACACAATGGTATTGCCCAGTGATTTTGACATTTTCGCTTTACCATCAAAACCAGGTAAACGTCCGACATTTGACAACAATGCCTGACATTCAGGTAGCAAGTCATGACCAATTTGACGATTCACCCGACGCACAATTTCATTGGTCTGTTCAATCATTGGAATTTGGTCTTCACCTACAGGAACGACCGTTGCTTTAAATGCAGTAATATCGGCTGCTTGAGCTACAGGGTAGCACAGGAAACCTGCAGGAATATCACGCTCAAAACCACGCATCTGAATTTCAGATTTAATGGTTGGGTTACGCTCCAAACGTGCCACAGTCACGAAGTTTAAATACAACATGGTGAGTTCGTTTAATGCAGGCAGGCAAGATTGCACGCAAATGGTGGTTTTTGTTGGATCAATCCCCACCGCTAAATAATCGGTTGCTACCTCAATAATATTACGACGGACTTTTTCAAAGTTATCGGCATTGTCAGTTAAGGCTTGAGCATCGGCAAGTAACAGGTGTTGATGATGTGAGTCTTGTAAACCTACACGTGAACGTAAAGAACCCACAAAGTGACCTAAATGTAGTTGTCCAGTTGGACGATCGCCTGTCAAAATCACAGGACGATTATCTTGATTACTCATTTTTTATTCCAAGTCGTATCTACGACATCTATGTACCGATGAATTGCTACATTGTAAGGCATAACATTTTTCAATGTCACTTCCTTAAGTGAGTTGAATAGAATTTACTGTAAAAAATTTTGCTGTAAAAATTAATGAAGTAAATACAGACCCTATATAAATTCAGTTTTAAAATAACTTGAAAATCATATAAGGATAACAACGCAATGGCGAGCAGCTTATTACTTTTATTAGATGACATTGCAACAGTTTTAGATGATGTGGCAGTTATGAGCAAAATGGCTGCAAAAAAAACCGCAGGGGTTTTGGGCGATGATTTGGCGTTGAATGCGCAGCAAGTCAGTGGTGTACGTGCAGAGCGTGAGTTGCCTGTGGTATGGCGTGTGGCTAAAGGTTCATTCATCAATAAGCTAATTTTAGTACCGCTCGCGTTATTAATTAGTGTCGTTGCGCCGTGGTTAATCAATCCTTTATTGGTGGTTGGTGGTCTATTTTTAAGTTATGAAGGTGTGGAAAAAATCATGCACACCTTACAACACAAAAAAGCCCAAACGGCTAAAGAAGCGCAACTTGAGCTAATTCAAACTGAGCAAGACCTTGCGGCTTATGAAACCGAAAAAATTAAAGGTGCTGTGCGTACTGACTTTATTTTATCGGCGGAAATTGTGGTGATTTCTTTGGGGACTGTGGCTGCGGCAGGCTTTCTAACCAAAGTGACAGTATTAAGTTTAATTGCGATTGCCATGACGGTGGGTGTCTATGGGTTCGTTGCGTTAATTGTCAAAATTGATGACATTGGTTTATACCTCACAGAACAAGCTGCCAATTTTAAACAACGTATTGGGAGTGGTTTACTGGCATTTGCTCCAATTTTAATGAAGACTTTATCTGTGGTGGGTACTGCAGCGATGTTCTTGGTTGGTGGAGGAATTATCAATCATGCTATTCCTTTTGTGCACCATTTCACAGAAGATACGGTAGAGTATGTACAAGATATCCCAACGATGGGCAGTATTGTAGGTTCACTCACGCCAATGTTGATGAACCTTGTCGTGGGTATTTTGGCAGGCATCTTGGTGGTGATTGTGGTCGCACTTGTTCAAAAAGTGTGGTCAAAGTCTAAATCGGCTTAATCTATTATCAGAGTTTAAGAGAAGGATAAGAATAATGCGTTGGAAAGGTCGTCGAGTTAGCACGAATGTAGAAGACCGCCGTGGTGGCGGTGGAGCAAAAGCGGGCGGTATCAGTATTTTGGGCTTAGTGGTGGCCTTTGTTGCATGGAAGTTCTTTGGCATCGATCCGCAATCGGCTTATCAAGCGACCAAGCAAGTCACCTCACATGCGCAAAGTGCTGAAACTAAAGGTTTAGATAATCCAACTCCTGAACAACAAGAGGCGATGGAGTTTGTGGGCACTGTTTTGGCCGATACAGAAGATACGTGGTCACAAGTGTTTCAGCAGCAGTTAAATAGCCAATATATACCACCTAAACTGGTGTTATTTACAGGTGTGGTCAATTCTGGCTGTGGTACGGCACAATCGGCAATGGGGCCATTTTATTGTCCTGCCGATCAAAAAGTATATATTGATACTTCATTCTTCCAAGCCATGCGTCAGCAAATGGGCATTGGTGGTGAACAAAATCAGACTGAATTAAGCCGAAATGATCAGGCGGGCGATTTTGCTCAAGCCTATGTGGTGGCGCATGAAGTTGGGCATCATATTCAGACCATTTTAGGGATTTCAGAACAAGTGCATAAAGCACGTCAGCAAGTCAGCGAAGTACAGGGTAATCAGCTTTCGATACGTCAGGAATTACAAGCGGACTGTTTATCGGGAGTGTGGGCGCATCATAACCATCAACGTACTCAATTCCTCGAACAAGGTGATATTGAAGAAGCAATGGATGCGGCACATAAAATTGGCGATGACTATTTACAAAAACGTGCACGTGGGCAAGTCGTGCCTGATAGCTTTACGCATGGTACCAGTGCACAGCGCGTACAATGGTTCCAGACTGGCTTAAAATCAGGCTTGATCAGTGATTGTGATACATTCAATGCCGCAATTTAACTGACTTAAAAATCAAGTTTTATAAACAAAAGGAGTGCTGCCAGTCGCTCCTTTTTTATAGGCTAAATGAATGCGAGTGGATAGATGCAAACAACGTTAAGCCGTAAACCGAGTGATGAATTAGCACACATGATTTTGAACGTGGTGTGTTTGATTCCAGCAGGTCAGGTTGCGACCTATGGGCAAGTGGCACGCCTAGCGGGTCTGCCCAAACATGCACGTTTGGTCGGTTATGTCCTCAGGCATTTATCGGCAGAACATACTGTGCCGTGGCATCGGGTGATTAATGCGCAAGGAAAAATTAGCCTAAGCAAACTAAACGCCCAAGGAGAAAATATACAAACTTTAAAATTACAGGAAGAAGGGATTGTGGTAATTGCAGAAAAGGTGAATTTAAAACAATACCAATGGCAGAATTAAACTGAGCTGCTAAATCGAGCGTTTAATATTGAGATATGGTGATACTGAGAAAATTTGCTGAATAGAGTGCTGCAAATAAAAATTTTAGAACAAACAAAGAAATCTAAATGAGAGGGGAAGTTCCTCACTTCCGTAGAAATGAGGAACACGCAATCTTATTGACGTACAACCAATACAGGTGTTGTACCTTCACTTAGGATGCTTTGCGCAACGCTACCTAAGAATAATTTTTTCAAGCCAGTGCGGCCATGTGAACCAATCACGATAAGGTCAGCATTTAAGTCTTTTGCAGCATTGGTAATTTCGCGTGCAATTACTTGACCTTCAAGTAGTTTAGTTTCAGCTTCAACACCTTGTTCAGTGAATTTTTGCTTTGCTTCTTCTAAAGTTTTTACGATAGAAGCGCGAGCGCGTTCAATCAAGTCATTGGTTTGGTTTGCAGTGATGTATTCTGCAGCAATATACGGGTCAAGTGTAAGTACTTGTACCACAGTGATTTTACTACCAAATGCTTTTGCAAGTTCAGCAGCTTTTGCAACAGCGGCAAAAGAAGTTTCAGAACCGTCCACTGGTACGAGGATGTTTTGGTAAGCCATGAGTGTTTCTCCTTATTGTAATTTCAATACTTTAATAAAATATTCGCTCTGAGTCCTGTCTTATCTTACGCTGAATTCATATAGAATAAAACCCAGTAATTTCATAAAGATAATTGAGTGCTGTAAGTCCTTATTTCACCTTAATTTAGCATGAAATTATGAAGCTGTGCTTTCAATTCAACTAAAGTTTTAGTCATTTTTTGTTTGCGTGTTTGTCAAAAAATCGATCAGTTGATTGACATCATTACTCTGCAATTGTTCGCGGATTTTCAGTAAATATTTTTCATCAAAATCATACAGTTTTAGCGCCAAAAGTTGAGCAATCTCTGTTTCACTAAAGCGGTATTTAATTACTTTGGCAGGCACACCTGCCACAATAGCGTAAGGCGGTACATCTTGCGTAACCACTGCACCTGTCGCCACAATTGCACCTTCGCCTAGTTCAACACCTTGCATAATCATGGCGCGACTGCCAATCCAGCAGCCATCGCCAATTGTGGTATCACCTGCCGCAACAAAACTGCGAGTATCAAACGGAAAAGCCGAAACCCAGTCACTGCGATGCAATTGATTGCCACCCATCATAATCACGCATTCCGCACCAAAACAGACAAAATTGCCAATATGTAATTGATCAATTGGCTTGTCTGCTGTTGCAGGTTTGTCATGTAAATAACGCACCACACAACGTTCAAAACCCTGATCCCAATAGGCTGAATAATAAGAGTAATTGCCTTTGATGTGGATGTTGGGGTTTTTCACAGTTTTGGAGATGAACTCAAATTCGCACCAGTGTTTAACAGGGGAATTAATCAGCGTTTCGGACATGGTTTTTTCGTGTGGAGAGATGAGGGGATTATATCTGAAATTTTGAACCTCTCCCTAGCCCTTTCCTAGAAGGAGAGGGAATGTTCAAAATATTAGTTGACCACTACACTTTAGTGATTTGAAAGCTTAAAGTATCTATCTTAAAAAATTCCACAAATACATAAAAACATTTTTAACACTGTTTGGAAATAAGAATCCCCAAATAGCAAAAAAGAGTGATGATGCCAATACGATACTGACAGGACTGGTTTGTGTATTGATAAAGAGTCCCCAGACTGGAATTAAAATCAGTCCTAACACAGCCCCAGAAAGCGCATAAACAAATGCATGAATGATGCGATTTTCCATCTTATTTTCCTCTATTTTTATCGCAGTATAATCTATAAGCTCGGCTGTATGATTTATAGGCAATAAAAAACCCCTCAAAGAGGGGCATCGCGTGTAGTCATCTTTATTAAAACTTAAAGATATTCTACATTTACAATTTCATATTCCACTTCGCCTTGCGGAGTGACAATTTTGGCTTCATCGCCTTCATTTTTGCCCAACAAACCGCGTGCAATAGGCGAATTCACTGAAATTTTATTGATTTTAAAATCAGCTTCATCATCACCTACAATTTTGTAGGTTTTTTGCTCTTCGGTGTCTAGGTTTTCAATGGTCACAGTCACACCAAAAACCACACGTCCGTTTTGTTCCAATTCTTTAACATCAATTACTTGGCAAGCGCCTAATTTACCTTCGATATCTTGGATACGACCTTCGCAGAAACCTTGCTGTTCACGTGCGGCATGGTATTCAGCATTTTCTTTTAAATCGCCATGTTCACGCGCTTCTGCAATCGCTGCAGTAATACGTGGACGTTCAACCGATTTAAGTTGTTGTAATTCTTGCTCTAAAGCGTGTTTACCTTCAGGCGTCATAGGATAACGTTGCATGTTGTCCCTCTTTAAAAATATTGAAGTCTATAAATGAAAAAAGCCCGCCACCCGAAAGGTGACGGGACTTTATTGAAATGTATTAACCTACAGTAAGATCTTGCAGGCGATATACATCCATTGGTAATTTAATCGCTAAGGCTTGGCATACAGCATCTGCGCCATTCAAGGTCGTGGTGTAATACACTTTACCTTGCAATGCAGAACGACGGATTGAGAATGAATCCTGCTGAGCTTGTTTGCCTTCAGAAGTATTGATGATGAGGTGAATCTCACCATTTTTCAAGCGGTCTACAATGTGTGGGCGACCTTCAGTCACTTTATTCACACGTTCACACTCAATACCTGCATCGGTGATGACTTTATGCGTACCACCCGTTGCAACAAGTTTGAAGCCAAAATCAGCCAATTGTTTTGCAATACGCGCCACATGCGGTTTATCTGACTCACGTACAGATAAGAATGCATGTTTTACTTCGCCTTCAGTTGGGATTCCTGGTAAGCGATCATTCGAGCCTAACACAGCTTTATAGAATGCTTCACCAAAAGTTTTGCCCACACCCATCACTTCACCTGTAGATTTCATCTCAGGCCCAAGCACAGGGTCTACACCAGGGAACTTGTTGAATGGGAACACAGCTTCTTTCACAGAGAAGTGTTGCGGAATAATTTCTTTAGTAAAGCCTTGTGCTTCTAAAGATTGACCTGCCATACAACGTGCTGCAACTTTAGCCAATGATTCGCCAATACACTTAGAAACGAACGGAACAGTACGTGATGCACGTGGGTTCACTTCTAAGATATAAACGTCATTGCCTTTCACTGCAAACTGTACGTTCATTAGACCAATAACGCCCAACTCTTTTGCCATTGCAACAGTTTGACGACGCATTTCGTCCTGTACTTCATCTGACAATGAATAAGGTGGAATTGAACATGCTGAGTCGCCAGAGTGAATACCTGCTTGTTCGATGTGCTGCATAATACCGCCAATCACCACATCTTTACCGTCAGATACGCAGTCTACGTCAACTTCAATCGCATCATCCAAGAAACGGTCTAACAGTACAGGTGCATCGTTAGATGCTTGAACTGCATCACGCAAGTAGCGTTTCAATTCTTCTTCGTTATACACGATTTCCATTGCACGACCACCCAATACATAAGATGGACGAACAACGAGCGGGTAACCCACTTTCGCTGCTTCTGCGATACCTTCTTCAGCAGATTTTACAATGCTGTTGTTAGGCTGACGCAATTGCAGACGTTGAATCATTTGCTGGAAACGCTCACGGTCTTCTGCACGGTCAATTGCATCTGGTGATGTACCAATAATTGGCGCACCTGCCTCTTCTAAAGCGCGTGCCAATTTCAATGGAGTTTGACCACCGTACTGTACGATAATGCCTTTTGGCTTTTCAGTACGTACGATTTCAAGTACATCTTCCAAAGTAATTGGTTCAAAGTACAAACGGTCTGAAGTGTCGTAATCGGTAGATACTGTTTCAGGGTTACAGTTCACCATGATGGTCTCAAAACCATCTTCACGCATTGCAAGCGCAGCGTGTACACAGCAGTAATCGAATTCGATACCTTGACCAATACGGTTTGGACCACCGCCAATCACCATGATCTTGTCTTTCGCTGAAGGATTTGATTCACACTCTTCATCGTAAGTTGAATACATATATGCTGTGTCAGATTCAAACTCTGCAGCACAGGTATCCACACGTTTGTAAACTGGGGTTACGCCCAAGTTCCAACGGTGTTTACGGAATTGCTTTTGTGAAATTCCCATCAAGTTCGCAATACGCAAGTCAGATAAACCTTTACGTTTGAACGAACGGATGTTGTCAGCGTTTAGATCGCCAAAACCTAAAGTTTTGATTTCATTTTCAGTGTTAACGATGTCTTGAATTTGAATTAAGAACCAACGGTCAATTTTGGTCGCTTCAAAAACTTCGTCCAAGCTAAAGCCGTGACGGAATGCGTCTGCCACGTACCAAATACGCTCAGGACCTGGAACTTTCAATTCAACTAAAATCTTGTCGCGTGCGCCTTCAGCACCCACTTCAATTTGTTCGTCAAAACCACAAGCGCCAGTTTCTAAACCACGAAGGGCTTTGTTTACAGATTCTTGGAAGTTACGACCAATCGCCATGACTTCACCTACAGATTTCATCTGCGTGGTTAAAGTCGCGTCTGCTTGAGGGAACTTTTCAAAGTTGAAACGTGGAACTTTAGTGACAACGTAGTCAATTGATGGTTCAAATGCCGCAGGAGTGGTACCGCCTGTGATGTCATTTTTCAGTTCATCAAGGGTATAACCCACAGCCAATTTCGCTGCAACTTTTGCAATTGGGAAACCAGTGGCTTTAGATGCAAGTGCAGATGAACGAGATACACGTGGATTCATCTCAATCACAACCATACGACCAGTATTCGGGCAAATACCGAACTGAACGTTAGAACCACCTGTTTCTACACCAATTTCACGCAGTACTGCTAAAGATGCATTACGCATCAATTGGTATTCTTTGTCCGTCAAAGTTTGCGCAGGAGCAACGGTGATTGAGTCACCAGTGTGCACGCCCATTGGGTCAAAGTTTTCGATTGAACATACGATGATACAGTTGTCGTTTTTATCACGTACAACTTCCATCTCATATTCTTTCCAACCAATAAGTGATTCATCAATCAATAATTGTTTGGTTGGAGAAAGATCGAAACCGCGTTCACAGATTTCAAGGAATTCTTCTTTGTTATATGCGATACCGCCACCAGAACCACCCATGGTGAATGATGGACGAATAATCACAGGGAAGCCAAAGCGAGATTGAATCTCAAGTGCTTCTTCCATAGATTCAGCAATTGCTGCTTTTGGACACTCAAGACCAATTTTGCGCATTGCTTCATCAAACAATTTACGGTCTTCGGCTTTTTCAATCGCGTCTTTGGTTGCACCAATTAATTCAACATTGTATTTGGCTAAAATACCGTTGGCATCTAATGCAAGCGCACAGTTCAATGCAGTTTGACCACCCATGGTCGGAAGTACTGCATCTGGACGTTCTTTTTCAATGATTGCTGCAACAGTCTGCCAAGTGATTGGCTCGATATAAGTTGCATCTGCCATTGCAGGGTCAGTCATGATGGTCGCAGGGTTCGAGTTTACCAAAATAACGCGGTAACCTTCTTCACGCAGCGCTTTACATGCTTGAGCACCAGAATAGTCAAACTCACAAGCCTGACCAATAACAATAGGACCAGCACCAATAATTAAGATGCTTTTAATATCCGTACGTTTAGGCATTATTTCGCTCCTTAATTACTTCTTAGCGGCTTCAATAAGTTCGATGAAATGATCGAACAAGAGTGCGCAGTCATGTGGACCTGAACTTGCTTCTGGGTGACCTTGGAAGCTAAATGCAGGCTTGTCTGTACGATGAATACCTTGGTTTGTGCCATCGAACAATGAACGATGCGTTGAACATACATTGCTTGGTAAGGTGCTTTCATCTACCGCGAAGCCGTGGTTCTGAGAAGTAATCATCACTGTACCAGTTTCTAAGTTCTGTACAGGATGGTTTGCGCCGTGGTGACCGTGCGGCATTTTCATTGTTTTTGCACCTGATGCAAGTGCAAGAATTTGGTGACCTAAACAGATACCAAATACAGGAGTATTCGTGGTTTCTACAATTGTTTTTACAGCTTCAATTGCGTAGTCACATGCAGCAGGATCGCCAGGGCCATTTGACAAGAAAATGCCATCTGGGTTTAACGCAAGGACTTTTTCAGCAGGGGTTTGTGCAGGAACAACGGTTAATTTGCAACCGCGGTCTGCGAGCATACGCAGGATGTTGGTTTTGACACCGTAATCGTATGCAACCACATGATATTTAAGTTCAGGTTGAGTAAAGCCTTTGCCAAGTTCCCATGAACCTTCAGTCCATTCAAAACCTTCAGGGTCGCAGCATACTTTTGCAAGATCTAAGCCGTTTAAGCCGCCAAATGCACGTGCTTTTGCAATTGCTTCTTCTTCAGTGATATTTTCACCAGCAAGAATACAACCGTTTTGCGCACCTTTGGAACGTAAAATACGGGTCAATTTACGGGTATCAATATCGGCAATTGCAACAACATTGTGTTGTTGTAAGTATTCGCCTAAAGATTGAGTAGAACGGAAGTTACTGTGTAATAAAGGCAAATCACGGATAATTAAACCGTTTGCCCATACTTTATGAATTCGACCTGACTCAACATCTTCATCATTGCAACCAGTGTTCCCAATATGTGGGTAAGTTAAAGTCACAAGTTGTTGTGCATAACTCGGGTCGGTCAAAATTTCTTGATAGCCAGTCATGGCAGTGTTAAAAACGACTTCACCAGTCGTGCTTCCCGTTGCACCGATAGACGTACCTTTAAAGATTGTACCGTCGGCGAGGGCTAAAATGGCGGGGGTGCTCAAACCAAAGCTCCTGAACTAAAACCACAAAAATAGGGCTGTAAAAAAGCGAGTAGACGAAAAAAAAGGAAGGTCAATATTTAAACCTACCCTCCTATGTCTGCTCGCTTGAACTTAACATTGCATTATACGCATGAACTCGCCAAAAGTCCATTGTGAATCTAACGAATATGTAAGATAAAAGACTTGCTTTTTTTGCTAGGTTTATGTTTTAGCGTGTAGTCCAAATGTAAGCAATCTACGATTGTTAGACAATCCAAAACCCATTTGAGTCTAAATTGCCTTATGCTTAATTTATAAACAACAACGACCTTGGGTAAAAGCGAATGACTGAACAAGATAAATCAGCCACTGAACCACAAAACAGTGCAATCAAAGCAGTAAGTGAAGGCGCTGAAAGGCTTGAAAAAGTAACGCATGATGCCAAAGAGCAGGTGCTTGATGTGGTTGCAGAAACGCAAGAAAAACTTCAAGCCGAAGCAAAACAACTCAATGCCAGCGTGCAAGAGCAATTGGGTCAGTTAAAGCAAGATGTGTTGCAAAAAATTGAAGCTTTAAAAGCACAATTTGGTAGTTCACCTAAAGATTTAGGCGAATTAAAAGACTTTGTAAAAACTGAATTTAGCGCAATTATTGAAGATCTTTCTAAACTTGGTAAAGAGTTGAAAGAAGATGTCAGCAGCATTTCAGTAAAACACAAAGATCAATTGGCTGAAACTTTTAAGCGTTCTAAAGAGCACACACTAGAAGCGTGGAAAAAAGTAAATCCATCAAAAACTGAAACTAATGATGAAACTGATCAAGCATAATCCAGTTTAATCTGTTGCTGATTCAGCCATAAAAAAAAGTGAGGTCATGCGCCTCACTTTTTTATTTAAATTTCTTGCTCAAACCAAAAACTAGTTGTTTCAATCTAAACTACTATTAATCACAGTTAGAACTGATGTAGCCAATCGCGCTTATTGTGAAAATCGGCGGCAGGGCTGCTGTGTTGCATGGCATAAAATTGCTCGCCTTGACTGGTTTTGAGCACAGCCGTCAGCCCAATAAACAAATCTGTCCATTTCAGTTTATGTTTCAGCATAAATTCGGTTAAATCCAAACTGACATTTAAACCGTAATGCGTACGTTTTAGCTGATTCAACTCAATATCATAAGCGGCCACAGGTGGCATTTGCTCAGGATAACGATATTCTTCAAAGGCATAGGCTTGCCAAGCTTGAGAAGAGGAGAGATTGATTTCACGATAAAAATCTTCGCCCTGAACGCCAATGAAAATTTCAAAGCAGGTCTGTTCCCACAAAAAGTCCTGACGCGGATGTGAAGCCACCAATGCAGGCCATTCGACCCATTGATTCGGATCACGCAGCCAATAACCTACATTTAAGCTAAACGGACTTTGTTGTTCAATTGCACCGACCAAAGAAATCGCTTGAAACTGACGATCAAAGGCGCTGAGTTCGTAACTTGCCATATAAGCTTAGTTAGACAAATGAGCGTGACGAACTAAATTTGACAACTTGGCATTTTGTTTTGCTGCTTTTTTATAAAGCAAAGCAATTTTACCAATTGTTTGTACCACTTCAGAACCTGTTGCTGCAGCAATTTCAGTAATTACAGCTGCACGTACTTCACGGTCTTCACCACCAATTTTAACTTTAATCAATTCGTGATCGTTTAAAGCACGGTTGGTTTCTTCAATTACATTTTCAGTCAAACCTTGACCGCCAACCATCACTACAGGGTTAAGTGCATGACCAATTTGACGTAAACGCTTGCGTTCCTGAATAGAGAGAGCCGCCATAAAGATAACCTAATTTTAAAAACGGCTTAGTATAACAAAAGCCAATTTGAAACGCTGTAAATTCTATGCAAATAATCCGCGAACATGCAGCAGTGCAAAAATATCAAAATCGAACATTTGCTTAGGTTTATCCATCTGTGATGAGAGAGGTTTTTTATGCCACAGTACAGAAATAAGCGATGGATTTAATAGAAAAAACTTGTTAGTTATTGGCATTTAGATACAGATGTCTACTGCAAGCTTGCTAATTTTCACGTACAATCGCAATTTAGATGGCTATTCGTTACTAAGAGAGTTATGGCAACACGCATTACCAACCAAAAGTTATCCAAAAGTAGTCGTGCGTGGATGAGAGAGCACCTAGATGATCCCTTTGTGAAAAGAGCGCAAAAAGAAGGGTATCGTGCACGTGCTGCATACAAACTACTTGAGATTCAAGAAAAATATAAACTGATCAAACCGGGCATGACGGTGGTGGACTTAGGTGCAGCACCGGGTAGTTGGTCGCAAATCGCAGGGAAACTTGTCGGCGACAAAGGTTTGGTGATCGCTTCCGATATTTTGGAAATGGACGCACTACCAGATGTGACCTTTTTACAAGGTGACTTCCGCGAAGAAGAAGTTTTCGAAAAATTGTTAAATATTTTAAACGGACGCACGGTAGACGTTGTAATTTCCGATATGGCCCCCAATACATCAGGTAATAAAGCTGTAGATCAACCGCGTCAAATTTACTTATGTGAGTTGGCTCTCGATTTTGCCAATCGCGTATTGGGACCTAATGGTCAGTTTGTGGTCAAAGTGTTCCAAGGTTCGGGATTTGACGAATTTCGTAAACAGGTCGTGGACAGTTTTGATGTGTTAAAGACAGCAAAACCCGCTGCTTCACGCGCGCGTTCCAAAGAAGTATTCCTTATTGGACAAGGACGTAAAAAAGCGTCTAAATAAAGTTTACTTGCCAAGCCGTTAAAAATTGTGCATTTTGTACGTTTTTAATGAATTGTCTAGCTGATCTTCAGCTTTTTGAATGAAAGGTCACCCAGTAACGGGCATGATCAAATTAGATTGATATGGGAATAAAGCTTTGAGCGATCTCTTCAAGAATGCCGTATTGTGGCTGATTATACTTGGTGTGCTGATTCTAATTTTCAGCAACATCAATAACAGTGAAAAGCCAACTGCAATGAACTATTCAGAGTTCGTTACAGCGGTGAATGCTGGTCAAATTAAGCAAGTCACAATTGATGGCGAAAGAATTAGTGGCGAAAAAGTCAACGGCTCGTCCTTTGAAAGCATTCGTCCAGCAGTTCAAGACCCTGAACTGATGCCGAATCTGATTAAAAACAACGTTGTTGTTGAAGGTACTGCACCTCAACGTCAAGGTTTGTTAATGCAACTATTGATCGCAAGTTTCCCTGTACTTTTAATCATTTTGTTATTCATGTTCTTTATGCGCAACATGGGTGGCGGTGCAGGTGGTAAAAACGGCCCGATGAGCTTTGGTAAATCTAAAGCCAAAATGTTGTCTGAAGACCAAATTAAAGTCACATTTGCCGATGTTGCAGGTTGTGACGAAGCAAAACAAGAAGTGGTTGAAATTGTAGATTTCTTAAAAGACCCTGCTAAATTCAAGCGTTTAGGTGCAACTATTCCTAAAGGTGTGTTGATGGTGGGTCCACCGGGTACAGGTAAAACCTTATTGGCCAAAGCCATTGCTGGCGAAGCCAAAGTGCCATTCTTTAGCATTTCTGGTTCTGACTTCGTTGAAATGTTCGTGGGTGTGGGTGCTTCTCGTGTCCGTGATATGTTCGAGCAAGCTAAACGTCATGCACCGTGTATCATCTTTATTGATGAGATTGATGCGGTAGGTCGTCACCGTGGTTCAGGTACAGGTGGTGGTCACGATGAACGTGAGCAAACACTTAACCAAATGCTTGTTGAAATGGATGGTTTTGAAGGCAATGAAGGCATTATTGTTATCGCTGCGACAAACCGTGCCGATGTACTGGATAAAGCTTTATTGCGTCCAGGTCGTTTTGACCGTCAAGTCATGGTTGGCTTGCCAGACATTAAAGGTCGTGAGCAAATTCTGAATGTTCACTTGAAAAAACTGCCTTCAGTTACAGGTGTAGATGTCAAAGTCTTGGCACGTGGTACACCAGGCTTCTCTGGTGCGCAATTGGCAAACCTTGTGAATGAAGCTGCATTGTTTGCTGCCCGTCGTAATAAAAATACGGTGGATATGCACGACTTTGAAGATGCTAAAGATAAGTTGTATATGGGCCCTGAACGTAAGTCGATGGTGCTGCGTGAAGAAGAACGTCGTGCAACGGCTTATCATGAAGCAGGTCATGCGATTGTTGCTGAAATGCTGCCAGGTACAGACCCTGTGCATAAAGTAACGATTATGCCACGTGGCTGGGCATTGGGTGTGACATGGCAATTGCCTGAACATGACCAAACTAGCCATTATAAAGACAAAATGCTGAACGACTTGTCTATCTTGTTTGGTGGTCGTATTGCAGAAGAAGTCTTTATTAATCAAATGTCGACAGGTGCATCGAATGACTTTGAGCGTGCGACTAAATTAGCACGTGCGATGGTGACCAAATACGGTATGTCTGACAAGTTGGGCGTAATGGTCTATGAAGACGATACACAACAATCATTCATGGGTAGTTTAGGCAGCCGTACCATTTCTGAAGCCACCCAGCAACAAGTGGATGCTGAAGTTCGTCGTATTATTGATGAGCAATATAAAGTTGCCCGCGATATTTTGGAAAATAACCAAGACATTGCCCACGCAATGGTAAAAGCATTGTTGGAATGGGAAACCATTGATCGTGACCAAATCCGTGACATTATGGAAGGTCGTGAGCCACAGCCACCGAAGGTGTATATTGCAGACAATCCTGTGATTGATGTAACACCAACCGATGGTCCAAGCACACCGCCACCATTACCAGCGAGCTAATCAGTTCACATAATGTTAAAAAGAGTCTTTGTATAAAGGCTCTTTTTTTATTCGTGTGGTTTATGCGCCGTTGCAACAGGAATATTGGTAATGTTGAAGCGCACTGAAAAGAATTCAACATCTTCAAAATTACCCTTGTTAAAATAAGCTTTTCAAATTGAAAGGAAGACCAGCATGCAGCTGATGCCATTACCCAAGCGCGTATTGCAATGTGGACGTTTGCGTTTAGATTTATCTCAGCCGCATGTGATGGGAATTCTAAATGTGACACCAGACTCGTTTAGTGATGGTGGGCGACATAATGAAAAAGATGCTGCTGTGGCGCGTGCTTTGGAAATGATGGCAGAAGGTGCAACCGTGATTGATATTGGCGGCGAATCAACACGTCCAGGAGCTAGTCCTGTGAGTGTAGAAGAAGAAATTCGTCGTGTGGTTCCTGTGGTAGAAGCCTTATCTGCTTATGATGTGGTACTTTCGATTGATACGTCACAGCCCGAAGTGATTCGTGCTGCCGTAGCTGCAGGGGCGCATATCTGGAATGATGTACGTGCGCTGACCCGCCCCAATGCGTTGCACACAGCCGCTGAGTTAAATATTCCCGTGATTATTATGCACATGCGTGGTGAACCGACTACCATGAACAATTTAGATCAATATGATGATGTCACAGCAGATGTGATTGCAGAATTGCAGCAACGTGTCGCTGATGCTTTGGCGGAAGGGGTCAAGCCTGAAAATATCATGATTGATCCGGGTTTTGGTTTTGCTAAAAATGCACAACAGAACTTGAAATTGTTAAATGAGTTGTATCAACTGAATGGTATGGGGTATCCAATTTTATCGGCATTGTCTCGTAAACGCTTTATTGGTGAAGCTTTGGGTGGGGCAGAGCCAACACAGCGTGCAGTTGGTTCTGTAGCGGCACATTTACTCAGTATTCAGCAAGGTGCTTGTATGGTGCGTGCGCATGATGTTAAGGCTATGTCTGATGCCATTAAAGTCTGGCAAGCAATGCTGTTAGCAAATTAATCGCTGTTTATAGATTTGGGGCGAAGCTAGAATTAAAGCTCTGCTTATGCTATATAGGCACGCTTGAATCTCTGTATTTTTGAGTGCCTGTATGTTTGCAGATTTACTTCTCCCGATGTTTGATGATGAGTTTTATCCTGATATTTTAGTTGCTGAGTTAAAACAACTGATTCAACAGTTTGCAAAACACGTGTCTAAATCCAATTTATCTGAAACGGATATTTATCATTTTGCAGATCAGACCGTGCAAGCCATTAATAAAATGAAACCACAATTTGAAGATCTGGATTCAGATTTGGACGATACCGCAGCAGATTATATTGCTGAGGCGATGATGATGGTGCTGCAAGATCAAGGCTATTTCGAGATTGAAATGGAAGAGTTGATTGCAACGAGAGAGTGGTGATAGGTCACTCTCTTTCAGCTTTAATTTATGGGTGATTCAATAAATCATCTAAAACATCATCCAAATGGCAACTTTGCTGTGTATGTAGTTCTGCAATTTCTCGAACATTCAACGTATATAGCCCATTATGTTCATTCGGCTGTGCAATTAAATTGACCCAAAACTTTGTATTTTGTTGCAGCAAAGTTTTGAGTTGCTTTTCTTCTTCAGGATTTTGGAAATTTAATAAATATAAATTGTTGCCTAAGCTGCAACGACGTAATTGTAATTCTTGATTTTTATATTGCAATGTTCCTGCAAAAACATCATAAAATTCTGCATCAGTTTCAATTGGGTTTACGGATTCGGTTGCTGACTCAAGGCTGGGATTTTGTGCATGGCTTGCAAAACTGAGCAAGCAGCATAAACAGATCACCCATTTGAAAGAGAAGATAAAGCGTTGTAGAGACATTTCAAATCATCGGCACATAAGTGTTATCGTTTTCAATATTATATTTTTTAGGCATAAAAAAAACCAGCTTAATGCTGGAGTTCTTTATTTGCACCATTTGAATGATTTGATTCATTAAAATGGTGCCCGAGGCCAGACTCGAACTGGCACGCTTTGAGGGCGGGGGATTTTAAATCCCCTGTGTCTACCGATTTCACCACTCGGGCATGTGCGCAATAATAGAGGACGAAATAAATCTTGGCAAGTAAATTTATTTACAATTGCTTTCTTTTCAATCAATTCAACTTATTAGCTTGAAAAAAGTTCGGTTTGCAGTATATTTCTGCTGTTTGTCATCAATATTTCATGAATTTGAGATCAAAGCGAAATCATAAATTTCTATGTTGAGCGCTCAAGAAAAATAAAAGGAATATTCATGAACATTCGCTTAACTCGCCGAGAGCTGATTCAAAAAAGTTTGGCTGGTTTTGGGGCGTTGTCATTGCCAGTCGCATTAACTGCATGTGGTGATGACAATGAAAATACAGCAGAAAATGCATTAAAGGTGCAGTTTTTGCATGGTGTCGCCAGTGGTGATCCGCTGCATGATCGTATCATTTTATGGACACGTGTAACGCCAAGTGACATGGCAGCATGCATTGAAGTGGTTTGGGAAATTGCCAGCGATGAGGCGTTTAAGCAATTGGTAAATACTGGCAAAGTACAAACCAGCGCAGCGCAAGATTTTACTGTTAAAGTGGACGCAGATCGTTTACAGGCAGGGACTAAATATTATTACCGTTTCCGCTTTGGTAATACGGTTTCTGCTATAGGACAGACCAAAACCTTGCCACAACGCAGCGATCAAGTGAAATTTGCGGTCTGTTCTTGCTCGAACTATCCCGCAGGTTATTTTCATGTGTATAAAGAAATTGCACAGGAAAACAATCTGGATGTGATTATTCACTTGGGTGATTATATTTATGAATATGGACAAGGTGGCTACGCGACTGACGATGCAAAACAGTTAGGACGTACCTTTGCTGCAGACAATGATAAAGAAATTATCAAGTTAGATGATTATCGTAAACGTTATGCTTTATATCGTACCGATGCTGATTTGCAGACTGCTCACCAACGCCATCCATTTATTGTCATTTGGGATGACCATGAACTCAGTAATGATACTTGGGAAGCGGGTGCAGATAATCATCAAGAAGGTGAAGGCAGCTTTATAGAACGTAAAATTGCCGCATTACAGGCTTATTTCGAGTGGATGCCAATTCGTCCAGTTGCAGAAAATGATCATTTGAATATTTATCGCCAGTTTGATTTTGGTGGTTTGGTGAATTTGATGATGCTGGATACGCGTATTTTGGCGCGTCATAAGCAATTAGATTATGCTAACTATATGACGGCAGAAGGTATTGATGCTGCTAAATTTCAGGCAGATTTATTTAGTGATCAACGCACATTGATGGGTGGAGTTCAACGAGAATGGTTGCAAAAGCAGTTGGGGCAGTCTAAGGCTACTTGGAATGTTTTGGCTCAACAAGTGTTGATGGCGAAAATACTGATTCCACAAGAACTGTTATTGCCTTTAGCGAAAATCACCAATGGTGATCAGCAACCTGAAACACTTGCACAAATGAAGCAGAAAATTACAGAATTGGTCACGCTGAAATTGCGTTTAAAAGCGAATGATCCAACTTTGACAGCAGTAGATAAGGCACGTTTGTATGCGGTTGCACCTTATAACCTCGATGCTTGGGATGGTTATGCCTACGAGCGAGAAGTTGTGTATGGGACATTGCAGCAACTTGGGAAAAAAGCAGTGGTGTTGGCAGGTGATACTCACAATGCTTGGGCTGCAACCTTGCATACACATGAAACAAATCATAAGGTTGGGTTGGAATTCGCGACCAGCTCGGTATCATCGCCCGGAATTGAATATTACTTAAATGTGCCTGCAGACGAAATGGCAGCGTTGGAATATGCCTTTCAAGAACTGATTGATGAACTGGATTATTGCAACTTAAATCAACGTGGTTATTTAACGGTGACTTTTGATCGTGCGCAAGTGGTTGCAGATTGGAAGTTTATAGATACGGTTAAGGCACGTGAATACAAACTCGATGATACGCGTGGTCATCAACAGAAGTATGGTGTAGACTTAAAACCAATCATTGATGTCGCTAAAACTGCTTAAAATTGGTGTGATATTTACAGAAAACCGAGTCTAAGTTGCTCGGTTTTTTTGATGATTAAGCGGAGGTTTTTAATCGAGTTTATCTTGAATATAACTGTCTAAATCTATGTATTTAATGCTTTTACATAAATTGTGTTCAACCTGCATCAGTTGTTGATGTAACTGAATTGCATGTTGATATTGCTGATTCAATTGGGCAAAACGAGGGCTATTTTTATTGGAAAAATACATCCGATATTGAATTTTAGCAGCTTGACGATATGACCAATACGCAGCACGGCGAAATTGCGTTAAGCAATATTTTTGTTCAAGGCTTATGTGGTCACGGAACATATTCTCTTTATAGAAACGTACAAAACCAAAACTGATGCAGAAAAAGAATAAAATCCCTTGCAGAATTGCACTCTGAAAATAGGCGAAATTTACCGCTTGTAGCAGAATCAATACTGCTATTTTTATGGTGGCATGTTGCTGTAGTTGATACCACGATGCCGAACTGTGTTTAATTTGATACAACACATAAGGTAGAAGCAGCATAAAACCTAACATGATGGCTAAAATCGCCAATGCCTTGGCTTGAAAGGCATCGTACTGCGTTACAAAGTTTTGAATCCCGTGCGCCAGACTGATTGAAATAGGAATAAAAATCAGGCAGGCCAAGACCCATGGAATCATTTCTTTCCAATCATCCAGCATGCCTTTGCTTTGAATAAAACCATAAAACAAAATATTTCTTTTAAATGCAGCAGGGTATTGTTGTTGCAATTGCTGCAAATCAAGAAGCGCTTGTTTAGGGTTCATAGAGGCATCATTGAATATTGAATAAAGAGGGGAAAACCTAAAATTTAGGCATAAAAAAACCAGCTTAATGCTGGGTTCTTTATTTGCACCATTTTAATCTATTTTAAAATGGTGCCCGAGGCCAGACTCGAACTGGCACGCTTTGAGGGCGGGGGATTTTAAATCCCCTGTGTCTACCGATTTCACCACTCGGGCATAGTTTTACAAGATTGGAGGCGGAGGTCGGAATCGAACCGGCGTCCACGGAGTTGCAGTCCGCTGCATGACCACTCTGCCACCCCGCCGCGTCTTGTGATGCGTATATTAGCAAGCTCTGAAAAAAAAACAATACTATTAAATGAGCAGATGCACATTAATTCGACATATAGAATAAAATAGTCTAAATAATCATGTATTATTTGCAAAATTGATTCATATCAACATTTGGAGATGTGCCGTGGCATTAATTTTAGACGGTCGTGCATTGGCAAAACAAATTGAAGCTGATCTGTTAACACGTGTAGAAGCGTTAAAAGCAAAATCAGGTCGTACCCCAATTCTAGCGACTATTTTGGTCGGTGATGACGGTGCATCTGCAACTTATGTACGCATGAAGGGCAATGCTTGCCGTCGTGTGGGCATGGATTCTTTAAAAGTAGAATTGCCAACAGAAACCACCACAGAACAATTATTGGCAGAAATTGAAAAATTGAATGCCAATCCTGATGTGCATGGTATTTTGTTGCAACACCCAGTTCCTGCGCAAATTGATGAGCGTGCTTGTTTTGATGCGATTTCACTTGCAAAAGACGTAGATGGTGTGACCTGTTTAGGTTATGGTCGTATGGCAATGGGCGAAGCTGCATATGGTTCTGCAACACCTGCAGGCATTATGACCATTCTTAAAGAAAAAAACATTGAAATTGCAGGCAAACATGCCGTTGTTGTGGGGCGTTCGGCAATTTTAGGTAAACCAATGGCTGCGATGCTTCTTGAAGCCAATGCAACAGTAACCATTTGCCATTCACGTACCCAAGATCTTGCAAGTTTTGTGAAACAAGCGGACATTATTGTTGGTGCGGTTGGTAAAGCTGAATTGATTCAAAAAGACTGGATCAAACCAGGCGCTGTGGTTGTTGATGCAGGCTTCCATCCACGTGATGGCGGTGGTGTTGGAGATATCCAATTGCAAGGCATTGAAGAGATTGCTTCTGCATATACGCCTGTACCAGGTGGCGTTG
This sequence comes from Acinetobacter sp. YH01007, assembly GCF_013420425.1. Taxonomy (NCBI): domain Bacteria; kingdom Pseudomonadati; phylum Pseudomonadota; class Gammaproteobacteria; order Moraxellales; family Moraxellaceae; genus Acinetobacter; species Acinetobacter sp. YH01007. The sequence continues at coordinate 175,071 of NZ_VOYC01000004.1, forward strand.
GCCCAATGACGATTACAACTTTGATTCGTCAAACGGTTGAAGCGGCTGAGAAAGCGTTAGGTTGATGAAGACCTCTCCCTAACCCTCTCTTGCGCTTCAATTTAAAAGCAGTGCTTTAAATTTTGCTCAGGAGAGGGGAAATTCATTGTGAAAATAATGGATGCTCCTTCTCTTGCGCCGTATACGGCTCAGGGAGAAGGCTGGGATGAGGGCTTAAAAATTCTCTCCCTAACTCTCCTAAAAAAGAGTGGGGAATTCATTGTAAAAATAATGAATGCCCCCTCTCCTTTAAAAAAGCAGAGGGAACTTTTTAAATTAGAACGAATAAAAATCCAATGAGCTGTACCTTTCAATTTCCTAAAGCCCCTGAACATCTTTTAGATGCTTTACATGATGTAATTCCAAATTGTGAATTACTGGCACAGCAATTGCCTGAAACGCCTATTTCACTTTGGCTTATTCCACCAGTATTTCCTACCGACAAGCTAGATGATGAAGTGATTCGTCGTATTTGGAATGATACGCCGTACTGGATTTTCTGTTGGGCTTCAGGACTTGCAATGGCGCAATGGTTATTGGCAGAACCGCAGCAAGTAAAAAATAAAGTCGTTTTAGACTTTGGTGCAGGTTCGGGCGTGGTGGCGATTGCTGCAAAAATGGCAGGTGCCAAACGGGTAATTTGTTGTGATATTGACCCCATTAGCCTTGCAGCCTGTCGAGCCAATGCTGAATTGAATGATGTGGTGCTTGAATATTTAGATGATCTATACAAAGCAGAACAAGTGGATGTATTGTTGGCTGCCGATGTACTTTATGATCAATGCAATCGCTTTTTTTTAGATGAGTTCTTAAAGTTCGCCCCAGAAGTTTGGGTGGCAGACAGCCGAGTGAAAAACTTTAGTCATCCACAATATATAAAAATAGATGAACGCAGCGCGACCACATGGCCAGATTTGGATGAAGCCAAAGAGTTCCGTAATGTGAGTTTTTATAAGACGCGATAACTCATCACGTCTTATAGGAAGCCAGTTTTGTGGCGCGAATTAATTGCAGCTATAACGCACAATGCGCAGTGTGCTTGGGCGAGCATCTAAGGCCTGACGTGTAGCATAGTTTTCACTGCTATGTAGCTCAGGTGTGTTCGATAAGCCAATAGAGGTGCGGCTTTGCCCAAGTTGGCGACCATACGGGTCTTGTTGGTTGGCTGCAGGATTCACCACTTCATTAATACTTAAAATCCGCAATTGATAAGTTTTATGCGCACCAAGTTCTTTTTGGCAGGCACGCTGTAATTTACTTTCATCGCGCTGTTGGTTTTGACGTCCTGCAAGAGTGTAGGCTAATACTGCGTTGCGATCAGTTTTGCTTTCGACTTTATAGCCAATAAAACTATTCTCGTTTTGCTCAGGCAAACTTTGACAAGCGGATAAACCTAACCCAAGTCCCGTCATAGCCAAAATAATCATTGTATTCTTCATGGTTTTATTCATGATCATGTCTCATGTTTTGATGTCATTTCATTCTTGTTTTAAGTATGCCATAGCTGAGTGGACAAAGCATGGCTTTGTTGGTGATGTGGTAGGCTGTCTATATTGGGGGTGATAAGTGTGTTTTGATGATGTCATGTTTTTACCTTGAATCTTCGTATTATTTAGTATTTACACATCAGCGGGGGATGTTGAAGCTGGAATGTTGATGTTTTTAGCAACTAAAATATTAGGGCAATAAAAAAGGTCACCGAAGTGACCTTTTCTTAGCAATCAGCGTTGAATTACGCAGATTTAACCGCTTCAAGTAAAGCAGCTTGACGTGCTTTCAATGCAGCAGGTAGGCGCTCACCAAGTTTGTTGAATAACTCAGTGTGGCTTTCTAACTCTTTGATCCATTGTTCTTTGTCTTGCGCTGTTACAGTTTCAAATTGCTCTTTAGAGAAATCTAAACCAGTCCAGTTCAATTGCTCATACGTTGGAACAAAACCAATTGGAGTTTCAACAGCTTCTGCACGACCTTCGCAACGATCAATGATCCACTCAAGTACACGCATGTTTTGACCAAAACCAGGCCATACGAAGTTGCCTTCTGCATCACGACGGAACCAGTTTACGTTGTAGATACCTGGTAATTTGTTGCCTGCAGCTTTTGCTTTTTCGCCAACTTTCTCACCCATTTCTAACCAGTGAGAGAAGTAGTCTGCCATGTTGTAACCAGCAAATGGAAGCATTGCAAATGGGTCGCGGCGTACAATACCTTGTTGACCAACGGCTGCTGCAGTAGTTTCAGAACCCATAGTTGCAGCTTTATATACGCCATCTACCCAGTCAAATGCTTCTGAAATTAGAGGCACTGTGTCTGCACGACGACCACCGAAGATGAACGCTGAAATTGGAACACCTGCTGGATTTTCCCAGTCAGCATCAATAGAAGGACATTGACCCGCTGCAACAGTGAAGCGCGCATTTGGATGAGCTGCTTTTTCTGCGCCAGTATGTGGTTGACCTTTCCAGTTGGTTAAGTTTGCAGGAACTTCTTTAGATAGACCTTCCCACCATACTTCGCCGTTGTCAGTCACAGCAACGTTGGTATAAATCACGTCTTTGTGCAGAGTTGCCATACAGTTCGGGTTAGTCTTGGTGTTTGTACCAGGAGCAACACCGAAGAAACCAGCTTCAGGGTTAATTGCATATAAGCGACCATCTTCACCTGGTTTGATCCAAGCAATATCGTCACCTACAGTTTCAATTTTCCAGCCTTCATAACCTGCAGGTGGAATTAACATCGCAAAGTTGGTTTTACCACATGCAGAAGGGAATGCTGCTGCGATGTAGTGTTTTTCGCCTTGTGGGTTGGTCACGCCTAAAATTAGCATGTGTTCTGCTAACCAGCCTTGTTCACGACCCATTGCAGAAGCAATACGAAGCGCTAAGCATTTTTTACCCAATAATGCGTTACCGCCGTAACCAGAACCATACGACCAGATTTCACGAGTTTCTGGATAATGTACGATGTATTTTTCTTTGTTACATGGCCAAGCAACGTCTTTCTCGCCTTCAGCCAATGGTGCGCCCACAGTGTGTACGCAAGGAACAAATTCGCCATCTGTGCCCAATACGTCATAAACAGCTTTACCCATACGAGCCATTTTAGACATGCTGACAGCAACATAAGGAGAGTCAGTTAATTCAATACCGATGTGCGCAATGTGGCTACCTAATGGGCCCATAGAGAATGGAACCACATACATGGTACGACCAGCCATTGAGCCGTCGAATAAACCGTTTAATTTAGCGCGCATTTCAGCTGGCGCTTCCCAGTTGTTTGTCGCACCAGCATCTTCTTTGTTTTCAGAGCAGATGTAAGTACGGTCTTCAACACGAGCAACGTCAGAAGGATCAGAATTTGCAAGGTACGAACCAGGGTGTTTTTCTTGGTTTAATGCTTGCATGGTGCCGTTAGCGATCATCAAGTCGATTAGACGTTGATATTCTTCTGCGCTACCGTCACACCATTCAATTTTTGCTGGTTTCGTTAACTTTGCAATTTCTTCAACCCATGCAATAAGCTTAGGGTGACGAACGAATTCTGGTGCGTTCACTTGGGTCATGGTGAGGCCTATCTTAAATGTGTACAAGTCGTGTACAAAGTACAATCTGAACGATGGGGTACATGGTTCAGATGAAATATGAAAAAAAAGTGGCTGTATTAAAGCACAAAAACATAAAAAAAATAAGACATAGGCTTGATTTAGCTTTATGTGAAAAATACCCATATAAATAATGAATAACATATATGAAACATGGGCTTACAACTTTTTTGTGTTCCATTTATCATTATTTAAAAAAATTATGGGCATTATTTATTTTAATTATTTTTAATTAAAACATGTACTTATATCTTAAATTTTATAAAGAATGATTATTGATTTAATGAATGGTCGTCATTCGATTTTTACATAAAGCTGCTTTTCATTCTGCATCAATTGGTTGAAATTAGAGCAAAAGCTTTAAAATGATTGAAGAAAATGTCGACAACATTACAGCCTTTATCTCTTATTTATAATCAAAAATCAGGATTTCATGCCACACAGCAAGAAGGTGTCTATGAAGAACTGTTGCATGTTTTGTCACAGCATGGTTTTGAAATCCAATTGTTTGAAATGGGTGAAATCGCCAATTTTGATCAACTGATGCAACAGGTGTTAGCACGGCATCAAGCAGCGCAGTTAAGCGGTGTTGTGGTTGCAGCGGGTGGAGATGGTACTTTAAATGCGGTTGCTGCAAAGTTAAAAGGGACATCTATCCCCATGGGTATTTTGCCTTTGGGCACGTTTAATTATGTGGCGCGCTTACTGAATATTCCGCTAGATTTAATTGAAGCAGCGCATGTCATCGCAACTGGCAGTACGCGTGCTGTGCATGTGGCACAAATCAATCAACACATCTATTTAAATAATGCCAGTTTGGGTTTATACCCTTTATTTATTCAAAAACGTGAGCGTTATAACCGTTATTTAGGACGCTTTCCTTTACATGCCTATACCTCGGCTTTAGATGTACTGCTGCGTGACCGTAAAGAATTAAAATTAGAAATAGAGGTCGATACAAAGCGCTATCCGCTGAAAACGCCGCTCATTTTCTTTGGGAATAATCAATTACAACTGTCTGAAATGAATTTACGTATTGCCAAAGCTGCTGCAGCAGGCAAAGTCGCAGGTGTTGCAGTGGCAAAGTCCGATAAATTGACTTTATTTAAAACTCTGTGGCAATTAATTCAGGGGAAGGCTGAGCAAGCCAATGATATGTACAGTTTTGCAGCAGAGCAGGTGGTCATTCATAGTAAACGCCAACAACTGACCGTGGCGCTTGATGGAGAAATTGTCAAAATGCGCCCACCACTGCGTATTTCTGTATTGAAAAATGCATTGAAGATTAAGGTGCCGCATGCTGCTGCATCTGTCTGATTTGCACTTTGGCACTGAAAATGTGGCTTGTATGCAGGCAGTACAACAACTGTGTGCAAGTATGCGACCGGAAGCGGTTGTGGTCAGTGGTGATTTAACCCAACGTGCACGCTATGCACAGTTTTATGCTTGTAAGCATTTTTTAGACAGTTTGAATTTACCGTATTTGGTTGTGCCAGGAAATCACGATATTCCGCTATATCATCTTTGGAATCGTTTTTTTAGTCCGTTTGCGCGGTATCAGTTGTTTTTTGGGCGTATGGAAACAATTTTGGAAACCGCCCATTTTTATGTGATAGGGGTGAACAGTATTCGGCGACGTTTTCATACTCGTGGGCATATTTCTTTGAATCAAATTCAGGAAATAGATACTTTGCTGCAAGCTGCGCCCACAAATAAGTTAAAAATTTTGGTGGCGCATCAACCATTTTATACACCACCAGATGATCGTCACGGTATTAAAGATTGCCCTGTGTTGGGACGAATTGCTTTAGAGCAGTGGAGCAAAAATGGTTTGTATGCCTTGCTGCATGGGCATTTACATCAACCAGCCGTGTATGACTTAAATCAAATTTATGCCTTAGGTGTAGCGCATCCTGTGCTGGATATTCATGCAGGTACTGCAATTTCGTATCGTTTGCATCAGGGCATACCCAATAGCTTAAATATATTGAGTAACCATGGGGATGTGCAGCATTACCTGTTCGATGCCGCACAAAAGCAATTTGTGTTGTGGCAACAAAATGCAGAATAAATCACCGATCTAGCCAACTTGTCTAAAAAAACAACAAAAATTGAAAAATTTTTAGCTTTTCCCCTTGAAGCGTTTTTTTCCATCCCCACAACTGTGTCATCTAAAATTTATTTTGATGATGACCAAAGGAATAATTAAGTCGTCATCAGGAATCTATACATTGACTTAGTCTAATGGAGTTATTTATGAGCAACATTCGTCCATTACATGACCGCGTAGTTATTCGTCGTGTTGAAGAAGAAACAAAAACAGCTGGCGGTATCTTGCTTCCAGGTTCTGCAGCAGAAAAACCAGCGCAAGGTGAAGTGATTGCAGTAGGTAATGGTCAAATTACAGACAATGGCGTACGCGCTTTAGACGTAAAAGTGGGCGACAAAGTCTTGTTTGGTACTTATGCAGGCACAACAGTTAAAGTAGACGGTGAAGAACTTCTAATTATGAAAGAGTCTGACATTTTAGCGGTACTTGAAGGCTAATTTCAGAACTCATATTCAAAGCAAATTTGAACATTATTTAAAAATATTTGGAGTTAGACATGTCAGCTAAAGACGTAAAATTTGGTGATTCAGCTCGCACAAAAATGATTGCAGGTGTAAACGTACTTGCAGACGCAGTTAAAGTAACTTTAGGCCCTAAAGGTCGTAACGTAGTGATTGACCGTTCTTTCGGTGCGCCGCACATCACTAAAGATGGTGTATCTGTTGCGAAAGAAATCACCTTGAAAGACAAGTTTGAGAACATGGGTGCTCAGCTTGTACGTGAAGTGTCTAGCAAAACCAATGATATCGCAGGTGACGGTACGACCACTGCAACAGTACTTGCACAAGCCATTTTAAATGAAGGCATCAAATCTGTAACTGCGGGCATGAACCCAATGGATTTGAAACGTGGTATCGACCTTGCTGTTAAGGCAGTCGTTGCAGACATTAAAGCAACGGCTAAACCAGCATCTGATACTAAAGCGATTGAGCAAGTGGGTTCGATCTCTGCAAACTCTGATGAAACAGTAGGTAAACTCATTGCACAAGCAATGGAACGCGTTGGTAAAGAAGGCGTAATCACTGTTGAAGAAGGTTCAGGCTTTGAAGACGCGCTTGACGTTGTAGAAGGTATGCAGTTTGACCGCGGTTATATCTCGCCATACTTCGCGAACAAACAAGATACTTTGACTGCAGAACTTGAAAATCCGTTCATTCTTCTAGTTGATAAAAAAATCAGCAACATTCGTGAACTGATTGCTGTCCTAGAAGCGGTTGCAAAAACAGGTAAGCCACTTCTAATCATTGCTGAAGATGTTGAAGGCGAAGCGCTGGCAACGCTTGTTGTGAACAACATGCGTGGCATCATCAAAGTATGTGCGGTGAAAGCGCCTGGTTTTGGTGATCGTCGTAAAGCAATGCTTCAAGATATTGCAATCTTGACAGGCGGTACGGTTATTTCTGAAGAAATTGGTATGTCTTTGGAGCAAACATCACTAGAGCATTTGGGTAGCGCGCACAAAGTTACAGTCTCTAAAGAAAACACCGTGATTGTGGATGGTGCTGGTGATGCAAATCAGATTTCTGAGCGTGTTCAGCAAATCCGTGCGCAAATCGAAGAATCTACTTCTGAATATGACAAAGAAAAACTTCAAGAACGTGTTGCTAAATTAGCAGGCGGTGTAGCAGTCATCAAAATTGGTGCTGCAACTGAAGTTGAAATGAAAGAGAAGAAAGACCGTGTGGATGATGCGCTTCACGCAACTCGCGCTGCGGTTGAAGAAGGTGTTGTTGCAGGTGGTGGTGTTGCACTGGTGCGTGCTGCATCTGCACTTGATGGTCTGACTGGTGCTAACGATGACCAAAACGTAGGTATCAACATTCTTCGTCGTGCAATCGAAGCTCCGCTTCGTCAAATCGTAGCCAATGCTGGTGATGAGCCATCTGTAGTAATCAATGCTGTGAAGAACGGTGAAGGTAACTATGGTTATAACGCTGCGACTGGTGAATATGGCGACATGTTGGAAATGGGTATTCTTGACCCTGCAAAAGTAACTCGTTCTGCACTTGAGCATGCAGCGTCTGTTGCTGGCCTGATGTTAACAACAGAATGTATGATTACTGAAATTCCAGAAGACAAGCCAGCAATGCCAGATATGGGTGGCATGGGTGGTATGGGCGGCATGATGTAATTATCAGCGGACCCAAACTTCAAAAACCTCGTATCGTCAGATACGGGGTTTTTTTATGGCGTGGTTTTTATAATTCAGAGTTTGCACGCATGAAAAAGCAAAACTGCCTAGCCATTTTCCATTTATTTATTTATTAAATGCGTGATATGTATTTAAACTGCTTTTTTTTGTGAATAAAACCCACTATGCTACTTGGAATAATAAGAAAAACAAATGATTAAATAAGTGTAATGCAGGCTGGAGTAGGCATAAAGGGGATAAAAATGGATAACCGAGAACACGAAATTATAGGCAGTATTTATGATGCCGCTGTAGATGTGAATTTATGGCCGCAAGTAATTGAAAAAATTGTTCAATATACAGACAGTAAAACCGCCATTTTTACTGCCTTAGATCAATTTAGCCCAAGTTACGATTTTTTATTTAGTCACAATATTTCAGATGAAGCTTTGCATGCCTATCGTGATGAGCGGATTCGCGTGATTGACATGCAGTTACACCGAGTATTGTGGGAAAATTTAGGTGTGGGGCAAGTAGCGAGCTCGGATTTATCGCATTATGGGGAAAACCCTGAAAGTGATGAATATATCTTTTATGAACGGTGTTTGAATCCGACGGGAATTAGTTATATCTCGGCTGTTTTGCTCGATCAGGGTTCACATCGTTGGGCAGTTTTAGGATTACATCGTGCGCCAGATGTAGCGCCGTATCAACAAAAAGAGTTGGATTTTTTAAAGCATTTGGGTGTGCATTTGCGCCGTGCCTTACAAATCCATCGTCAATTTAGTTTGGTTAAACAAGAAAATTTAAGTTTGTATAGTGTGCTCGATCATTTAAAAACAGGTGTAATTTTGCTTGATCATCAGCTGAGTTTGATTTATTCAAACCCTTTAGCTCAAAGCATGCTGGAACACGATTCATGTTTAGATTTGGACTTGTATAATCGTTTAAAAACCCATGCTTATGATCAAAGTCGTTTAGATCAATTATTACATTCAGCGTTGTTGGGACAGTCGGCATTAAACGCAGATGTAGGCGGTGTATTGTCTTTGTCAGATGCGAAAGGACAACAATTAATGCTGACTATCGTACCTTGTTCTAAATTAAAAAATATGCAGCATCAAAATGCAAGACAACATCAAATTGCGGTATTTCTGACCGATATGCATCAGCACTATGCCTTGTCACAAGCCTATTTGCAGCAAGCTTATCAATTGTCTAAACGCGAGTTTGAGCTGTGTGAGTTGTTGTTGAATGGTTATAAGTTAGAAGAAATTGTGGAACATTGCGGGATTACCCTCAGTTCCGTGCGCACTTATTTTAAAAATATTTATGAAAAAACCCAATGCAACTCGCAAATTGAACTTATGCATTTATTAATGGGTTGTACCATTCATTTTGAGCATATTGGTTAAAGCTGCCTAAGTTTGGCTTAGGCAGCTTTTGAATATGTTTAGTTACTACGTTGTAGGGTAACAGAGTCTTCGCCTTGCGGATGCAAGGTTAGGCTTGTTCCTGAGATGCTGTAAGTTGCATTCACTTTACTGCCATCCCAAGAGTCTTGTAAGCCACCGCAATCGTTGGTGTCATATAACACTTCTGTTGCGGCAAGTGTATTGGCTGTCATTGAATATTTGCCATATTCAATACCTGGGTTAGCGCAATCATCATCGCCTTCAGTGTCTAACAAGAAATAGAATCCTGTGTCAAAGAAAGCAAATAAATGAGTTTGATTAAATTGCCAAGTGCCGACTAAACCTGATGATTGTTTGACTTTAGTTAAAATATAGGTGCTATTACTTCCTACATCGGTCAGCACTAAATCTGTACCGTTATAACTTAGGCGGTAATGACCATCATTGTCTGGATGTGAAAGCCCGTAGTCTCCATTAGTATCTACTGAGATCACAGGGCTCAGCGCTGAAGTTAAAGCATTCCAATTTAGTCGTCCTGTTTCGATACCAGACTTCCCTGTTTCATCAGCTACATCTGCTTCACCTAGCGCATAACGTCCGTCTGGTAAAATATGTAATATAACAGCAGTGCTTTCAGTACGCCCAATTTCCCAAGTGCCTGCAATATCTTTATAGAAAGTGGCTTGGAAGTTTTCTGCAGCTTTTTCAGGTGTCACGATTCGATCTAGTGGGATATCGGTTTTAGGGATCACTTCATTGACAAACGTAGTTGAAAACTCTGCGGGTGTTTGCTCGAAATTCATATTCACAGCGGTTAAGGCTGTTTGAGTGTCTGCAGTAATTTCAATTCCATTGCTATGGTCGCCATCGCTATCTAAAGATTGTAAAAATACCATTAAGTTGGTACGGGCATTTTCACTTTCAGCCAAATCTAGTGGGGTAATACGTGCTTTAGCTTCAATGGCTTCACCAAGTTGCACATCACCAATAAAGAAGCGAACAGTATCACCCTCAGCATATTCAAACTCACCTTTATCATTGGTGATACCTTCAATACTTTCACCTGAACTCGAAGCTCTGAGATATTTAACCCCAGTTACAGGGCCATCGGTCAGTACACCAATCTGTGTTGCTGAACTCGGTGGCGGATTCTGATTGCTACCAGAATCATTGTCTGACCCGCCACATGCACTGAGTAAACCTGCTAAGGCTAAGCAAATTAACGTTTTTTTCATCATGATTTCCTTGTCATCTCGTTGTTTATAGACAAAGTATAAAAACATGGCTGAGTCGCTGCATATCCTAAAATGAGGAGGTTAAGGGCTTAAATCTGTGAGAAAAAATGAAGAAAAAACAATATTTTTGTGAAAAAGTATAATTTTTTGATTTTCAGTCACGGAAGATCCACTCGCCTATGTTAATTTGAAGAAAAATATTGCGTGTTTAAGCCCAATCGCCACCAGAAAGTGATCTTGTTCTATGCTGTCTAAATTTTTTATTGAACGTCCTATTTTTGCAGGTGTGCTCGCCATTGTGGTGATGGCACTGGGGATTTTTTCAGTATTAAATTTACCTGTAGAACGCTACCCAGACATTGCACCACCTCGTATCACCGTCAGCGCAACGTATACAGGAGCTTCGGCAGAAACTGTTGAAGAAAGCGTCACACAGGTTTTGGAACAGCAAATTAAAGGCTTAGATCACTTACTGTATTTCAGTTCTAGCAGTGATTCTTCAGGACGAAGTCGCATCAGCATTAGCTTTGAAAATGGTACCAACCCCGATACCGCACAAGTCCAGGTACAAAATGCGATTAATGGCGCAATTAACCGCTTACCTGAAGATGTGCAGCGTCAGGGGGTAAATGTCTTTAAATCATTGGGTGATACCCACATGGTCATTGGGCTGTACGATGCCACAGGCAAAAGCAGCAATATTGCATTGTCTGACTATATGATGAGTCATTTAGAGCAAGAGTTGGCACGCATTGAAGGTGTGGGTGAGGTCGATGTTTTTGGTGCGCAATATGCAATGCGGATTTGGCTGAATCCGATAAAGTTAAAACAATATGTGCTGATGCCAAGTGATGTACGTGCTGCGGTATTGGCACAAAATACTCAAGTTGCAGCAGGGGCAATTGGTGAATTACCCACAGCACAAGAACAATATCTCAATGCCAAAGTCACCTCAGGTTCACGCTTAAAAACGGTAGAAGAATTTGAAAATATTATTTTAAAAGCAGATCAGGCAGGTGGCTTTGTTTATTTAAAAGATGTGGCACGTATTGAACTTGGTGCAGAAAATTATCAAAGCTTTAATACCATTAATGGTTTTCCATCGGCAGGGATGGGGATTTCATTATCTTCTGGTGCCAATGCGTTACAAACTTCAGCCTTAATTCAAAAACAAATTGAGCATTTAAAACAACAATTGCCCGAAGGTTACCAAATTGTCTATCCACGAGATAACACGCCTTTCGTGCAGGAATCAATTAATGAAGTGGTGAAAACTTTAATTGAAGCGGTGATTTTAGTTGTCATCGTGATGTTCTTGTTTTTACAAAACTGGCGCGCGACGCTCATTCCTACCGTAACCGTGCCTGTGGTGATTTTAGGCACTATGGCCGTGTTGCAACTCTTTGGCCTAAGTATTAACACGCTGACCTTATTCGCTTTGGTTTTAGCGATTGGTTTGTTGGTGGATGATGCGATTGTCGTGGTCGAAAACGTCGAGCGTTTAATGCACGAACAGCAGCTCTCGGCTAAACAGGCATCTATCGCATCTATGCAGGAAATTAGCGGTGCTTTGGTCGGCATTACCTTAGTTTTGACCGCAGTATTTATTCCTATGGCATTTTTTGGTGGTTCGACTGGGGTGATTTATCGCCAGTTTTCCATCACCTTAGTCACTGCGATGGTGCTGTCTTTAGGTGTGGCCTTAATTTTAACGCCTGCCTTGTGTGCCTTGATTTTAAAACCCAATCCACAACCAGCCCAATGGGCCATCTGGTTTAATCAAAAACTGGAACGCTTAAAACAACACTATCTCAAATTATCAGGCTGGACGATTCAGCATAAAGCGGTGTGTCTGGTTATTTTTGCAGGTTTATTGACGGTGTTTGCCTTGTTTTACCGTGCCTTACCTACCAGTTTTATCCCGAATGAAGATCAGGGCATGTTGTCGGTGCAATTTAAATTACAGGAAGGTGCGCCGTTGTCTAAAAGTCGTGAAGTGGGCGAAAGCATACGTGAATACTTTATGCAGCATGAAGCCCACAATGTTGATTTGGTGATGATTCGTTATGGACGTAATTTTTCGGGAACAGGGCAGAATTTAGGGCAGGGTTTTATTGCGCTAAAACATTGGGATGAGCGTCAAGGGCAACAGCATACCGCACAAGCTATTCGTGAACGTGCCATGCAGCATTTTCGACAGCATCCCAATGCACAAATTACCATTGGCATGCCCGCAGCAGTTCGTGGTTTGGGGCAAACCGATGGCTTAGAGTTCTGGATGCGCGATGTGAATGGTACAGGACGCGATTTTTTAATTCAGCAATTTCAAAATTTACAGCAGCAAGCCGCTCAATATCAAAGCTTTAAAAATTTAGATCAACGTGCCAATCCTGAAAAAGCGGAGTTAAACGTCACGATTGATCAGAAACAGGCGATGGCAGCAGGTTTAAATCAAACGGCTATTAACAGTACCTTAGCGGCAGCTTGGGGCGGTAGTTATATCAACGACTTTATTGACCGTGGTCGAATTAAACGTGTGATTATGCAGGGTGATGCCGAATTTCGTGGTAAACCTGAAGATTTGAATCAATGGTCGGTACGCAGTCAGCAAAATCAAATGGTACCTTTTAGCCAGTTTGCTCAACTCAGTTGGAGCGGTGGGCCAGAAGTCGTCAATCGTTTTATGGGGTATAGCGCCGTGCAAATGGAAGCCGATACTGCCGAAGGATATAGCTCAGGGCAGGCGATGCGTGATTTAGAACAGATGGTGGCACAGCAGCAGGGCATTGACTTGGCATGGAGTGGGTTGTCTTTTGAAGAAAATCAGTCCAGCAATCAGGCTTTGTTACTGTATTTGGTTTCCATCGGGTTTATTTTCTTATGCCTTGCTGCCTTGTATGAAAGTTGGAGTATTCCAACAGCCGTGATGAGTGCCATTCCTTTAGGAATTGGTGGAAATATTATTTTCAGCTATTTGGCAGGTTTCCCGAACGACATTTATTTCCAAATTGCCTTGCTTACCACCATTGGTTTGTCATGTAAAAATGCCATTTTAATTGTGGAGTTTGCTTCGGCTGCGCAGCAACAAGGCAAACAGGTGATTCAAGCCGCTTTAGAAGGTGCAAGCTTACGGCTCAGACCTATTTTAATGACCTCATTGGCATTTGGTGCAGGTATTTTGCCGCTAGTATTTGCCTTTGGTGCAGGTGCAGCAAGCCGTCAGGAAATTGGGGTGAGTGTTTTAGGTGGAGTTATTTTTGGCACAATTTTAGTGCTTGTTTTTATTCCGTTTATGTATGTGCTGGTTCGTTCTATATTTCAAGTGAATCGTTCATCACCCATAAACTAAAGATGTTTTTTATTAGGCACTTAGCAAAATTATAGGCTATGATATGAAACGCTAAAAATCTTGTATAAATCTACAGATTTTCGGGTTTTTAAGGGTTGGTTTGGGCTGAGAAACTTTGCCCATTCTTCATTTTACGTTTTGGAATGATGGAGTGGGTGAGATTAATGACCAATCTGCACGCTGAACAGTTAGAACAAGCCTTGCAATTACATCAGTCAAGTACAGTGCGCAGCTTGATCGATGGTATCAACCCTGCCGATTTAGCCGACTTAATGCAGCACTTGAGTCTGAAAGCACAGCTGAGTTTAATTGAACAAATTGACAGTGCTGCCTTGGTGATGGAGTTTTTACCACTGCATTCGCAACATCAAATTGCAGAGGCGATGGCACCGCAGCAATTGGTCAAACTGATTTCAGCCATGCATTCAGATGACCGCACCGACTTATTTAAGTTACTTTCTCCGCATTTACAGCGTTTTGTCAGCTTACACATTACGGAAGAAAAACGCGCACAGATTCAGACTTTAGCGCGATATCCTGAAGAATCTGCGGGCGCGATTATGAGTTCGGATTTCGTGGTGCTCTCACCAGAACTGAACATGCAGCAAGCCATAGATGAATTACGCAGAATGACCACAGATCGGGAAACTTTATACCTGATTTATATTGTCGATGAACTGATGAAACTATTGGGGGTGATTTCTTTAAGAGAAATAATTCAAAACCCGCCTGAACAGAAAATTAAAAATGTGATGCGCACAGATTTAGTCACTGGTTTAGTGACAGAAGATCAGGAAAGTATCGCGCAAAAACTCAGCCATTATGATTTTTTGGCCTTACCGATTGTAGATGATGCACAGCATTTACTGGGGATTGTCACCTATGATGATGCGATGGACGTGGTACAGGCAGAAACTACAGAAGACTTTTTAAAATCAAGTGCGGTAGCGTCTTCACCTGGCATGAGTATAAAAACTGCGCCAATTTTATTTTTATATCGCAAACGTGTGTTTTGGTTGGTGATTTTGGTATTTGGCAGTTTATTGTCTGGAATTGGCATTGCGCATTATGAAGACACTATTGCAGCACATATTGTACTGGTTTTTTTCTTGCCGCTTTTGGTCGGTAGTGGTGGTAATGCGGGTTCTCAGTCTGCGACCTTAATGGTACGGGCACTGGCTACAGGTGATGTGCAATTTAAAGATTGGCTGCATTTACTCGGACGTGAAAGTTTGGTGGCGCTATGTTTGGGTGGAACTATGGCTTTTGCGGTTTCAATTTTAGGCTATTACCGTGGCGATATGATGGTGTCTGTGGTATTGGCACTGAGTATGCTGGGCATTGTGCTGATGGGCTGTTTAATTGGCATGAGTTTGCCTTTTATTTTGCATCGCCTGAAACTAGACCCTGCCAGTGCCTCTGCGCCTTTGGTAACCTCGATTTGTGATGCAACGGGCGTGGTGGTGTACTTATTTATTGCTTCACAGTTGTTACTTTAAACACTGTCGGTGATGATGACTTATTCAAGACCTCATCTTAAACTTTTTGCATTGATCAAAATTCTGTTTATAAAATCATAACAGACCTGAGTAAAAAACTGCTTTATTCTCAAGTAGATTGCATTTACCCAACGATACGTTTTCTATGCCAGAACCTGCATCTTCAAAAAAACTTAGCCAGCAAGAGGTGATTCGCTTAGAGCGCGATTTAGCCAAGTTTGCCAATATGATGGATTCTGTGGTGCGTATTCCATTTACCAAGCAGGGCGTGGGAGCAGATGCCGCATTAGGCACTGTACCTGTCGCGGGGGATGTCGCAGGTTTTGCACTGACCTGTTATGCGATTTATAAAGCCAAACAAATTGGTGTACCACAAACCAAACTCACTCCCGTGATTAAACTTGCTGTGATGGATGCAGTAGTTGGTTTTGTGCCAATTGTCGGCACAGTATTTGATGTATTTATTCGTCCAAGCCGTAAAGCTTTAGATGTAGTGCATACGCATATCCGTGAAGAATATCAGATTCACAGTGAGCATCATGTGGTACATCCTTTTTTACATGAGCGATTGGAACGTAAACAGCAGCAGTCAGCATTTTGGCGTAATCCTGTAGTGGCATGGCTGTGGCTACATTTGCCTGATTTGCTTGGTGTGATTTTTCTTATTTTCTTTATTTGGGCAGCATGGCTCGGTGCAAGTTGGTTGTGGCACTGGTCACAAAGTTTTGCTGTTTAAATGAACCTGTTTAAAGTACAAAACCATCTGGCAGATCTAATTTACAGACATGAAAAAAGCTTCCCTGAGGAAGCTTTTTGGTGTCGCTGTTACAATATCTTGCTAGCAGTATTAAGGTAAATTTAATTGCTGTAAAGCTGCAACACGTTGTTCAATGCTTGGGTGAGTTTGGAATAACGCTGCCAAGCTAAAACCTTCTTCTTTACCTGCAGAAATCGCAAAAGCTTTCATTTCTTTTGGCATTGCATCAGGCATTTCAGATTCTGCTTGTAAGCGTAATAATGCAGAAATCATGGCTTGTTTACCTGCCAAACGTGCACCTGCTTCATCGGCACGGTATTCACGTTGACGCGAGAACCACATCACGATTGAAGAGGCCAAAATACCAAATACGATATCCAGTACAATGGTAATTGCAAAATAAGCCAAGCCTGGTGCTTCGCCATCTTCACGACCAAATACGTTACGGTCAATGAAGTCACCTGCAACACGGGCAAAGAACATGACGAATGCGTTGACCACACCTTGAATCAGTGCCAAGGTCACCATGTCACCATTGGCAACGTGACCAATTTCGTGTGCCAAAACTGCACGTAATTCATCTTTGTTCATACGCTCAAGCAGCCCTGTAGATACAGCCACTAAAGCATCGTTTTTATTCCAACCTGTTGCAAAAGCATTCGATTGGTAAGAAGGGAAAATACCCACTTCTGGCATTTTGATACCAGCACGCTGCGACAATTGCGCAACTTCATTTAATAACCACGCTTCAGCTTGGTTACGAGGGGCATTCGGGTCAATTAATTCAGTCCCAGTTGTTTTTTTCGCCATCCATTTAGACATGAATAGTGAAATTAAAGAGCCAACCATACCAAAGACAAAACAGATGACCAACAGGTTGCCTAGGTTTAAGCCACCCGCGCCATGGTAACTACCGACACCGAAGAGTGACAAAATTATGCCAGCTACAACCAGTACCGCGAGGTTGGTTAGCAAGAACAAACCAATCCGCATCATTGAGTAAATCCTCTTATATTAAAAATGTAATCTGATTTATTAATAAACCATGCCGTAAATATGCGGTGTATGTATTAAAAATTCAAGAAAAATAATAAAACTGTACTAAAAATATTTTGAGCTGATACTGCAATCGGCACTTCATTTGAGCTTGCGGCAACGCAAGCTCAAATGAAGTGCTGTAGCTTTTATTCTGAAATAAAAATACGTGCCGAAGCCGTGGCATTCCCTGTCGCGTAAGAACCTGCAGGTGCATCGGTAAAGCGACCATCGGCAGCCATAATAATTTGACGTTGTGGACGTTTGTTTGCCGCCACTTGATGATTACTGGCAGTGTAATTGTCTGACTGCGCAATCACTTGTGCATTTTGACTCTGAGTATTGCTATTGTTATTTGCCGTAATCGCGTTACTGCCAGAACTTGCACTAACGCCGCTAGCATATAGGTTGTTATAGCGACTGGTCACACGACGTACATAATCCTGTGTTTCACGAAAAGGCGGTACACCGCCGTATTTTGCAACATTGCCTTCGCCCGCGTTATAACCCGCCAAAGCTAAAGTGGTGTTGCCATTAAAGCGTTTGAGTAACCAAGCCAAGTATTTTGCACCCGCCATAATGTTTTCATGCGGGTCATAAGCGTTGCTGACATTAAAACGTCGTGCTGTCGCAGGCATGAGCTGCATTAGACCTTGTGCACCGACAGGCGAGCGGGCGTTGACATTAAAACCTGATTCGGTATGCATCACTGCTTTAATTAGACCTTCTGAAACACCGTGTTGTTGTGCTGCTTGCTGAATAATGTGGTCAAAGGCGTTTTTATTGCGGCTATAACTTGGCAATACCGACGCTTCGGAATTGCCCCAGTTGCGATAACTGTGAATATTGCTGTCTGGATAATATGTGACTTTTACTTTTGTCAGTGAACGATCTGCACTTTTGCGGTTAGTCAGCAAGGTACTGCCATTGCTGTCCTTATACATATAAATTTGACCTGCGTGCGTTGTCGTTGCCAAAGGCATGATGCTGGCAGTCCCCAAAATATACAGTAAAAAGGCATTAATTTTATTGTTCATGCTGTGAATACACTAAAAGCTGTCCCCAAACAGTTAATAGGAGTTTAACAAAAATCTCACAGATGAAAAGGCTTTGTACAAATTCATTTACAGTAGTGTCGAAAAAAATCAAGCTTAATTGCTGACAGAGTAATCAAAAAAAATATTTATTTTTTTTTAATTGGATCAGCTTGACACACTTAAGTGTATGATTTTAAATTAAAATAAAATCGATCAAAAAGTAATCAATTTAAAGAGAAGCCTTAGAATAACGGCAAGAGGCGTTGTCAAGTTGTTTTAAATCCACAAAGTTATCCACAGCTTTTGTGGAAAACTGTGGAAAAGTCCAAAAGATAAGCATCTTGGCGAAAAAGTGAACCTGAGGGTTCAAACTTGCCACAGAAAAAAACGATCTGCGCAGATAGAAATAAAGTGTGTAAACAGAAATGAACGCGCAGTCAGAAATTAAGTTCTTTGACGAAAAGGAAGATTGCGATGAAATTACATTCTTTTGATGCGGGATTGGTCTGAATCGGCTAAAATTGCGCGGTAATTTTTTTCATGGGTTAATCGCGTCTATGTTCTCACCAGTTGAGTCCGATCAAGGCTTTAATTTCAAACCAGAACTTCCAACCAGCTCTGCGTATTATCGTTTGTTGAAAAAGCTGCGTCGTCAAGTCGGGCATGCGATTCGTGACTTCAACATGATTGAAGATGGCGATAAAGTCATGGTGTGTATTTCTGGTGGTAAAGACAGTTATACCTTGTTGGACATTATGTTGCAGTTCAAGCGCATCGCACCCATCAATTTTGATGTGGTGGCTGTGAACTTAGACCAAAAGCAACCAGGCTTCCCTGAAGATGTATTGCCGCGTTATTTAGAAGAAAATAACATCCCATATTACATATTAGAAAAAGACACCTATAGCATCACCAAGCGTTTAACGCCTGAAGGTAAAACTTACTGTGCAGTGTGTTCGCGTTTGCGTCGTGGTTCTTTGTATGGCTTTGCGCAGGAAATAGGGGCAACCAAAGTGGCGCTTGGGCATCACCGTGATGATATTTTGGCGACTTTTTTCTTAAACTTGTTCCATGGCGGTAGCTTAAAAGCCATGCCACCGAAGTTGTTGTCATCAGACAAGAAAAATATGCTGATTCGTCCACTGGCTTATGTGGAAGAAAAAGACATCATTAAATATGCAGAAATGCGTAAATTCCCAATTATTCCGTGTAACTTGTGTGGTTCACAGGAAAACTTACAGCGTGCCATTATTAACGACATGTTACGTGAGTGGGATAAAGCACATCCTAAGCGTTTGCACAGTATTTTTGGCGCATTACAGAATGTATCGCCATCGCAGTTGGCAGACCGTGAATTATTCGACTTTGAAGCGTTAGACAGCCAACGCGTATTTGATTTTGCCGATCAGGCCGAACAAAACGCAGCAGAGCAAAACAAACGCATCAATATGGTCAATTTAGGCTACGCTGCAGACTAAGCGATAACAGCCTGTCAATCCCTTTAAAATGTAATCAACACCAAGCCAGAGCTTGGTGTTTTTTTATGAATTTGATTTATTTGAGAAAGTCGTCATTTCGACTAAAAATACAAAAACTGAACGTCCCGTACAAAATTTCTTAGCCTTTCACGAAAGGTTCATGCTATAACAATCAGCAAGCAAAACAGCTTAATAATGATGGTGTCTGGATAGACAACACACATGCACAAATATATTGAGGAAAAATCATGCCTGCTTTTTTAACTGATGATTGGTTTGCAACTGTAGAAAATTTAACGGCTCAAGCTGGTGATTTAAACCTACCTCCAGCACTTGCAAATCTGGCAATTAACTTAGTGGTGACTGATGCTGCAGGCAACACAGAATTGTCTTTAGATGGCGGTAAAATCCAAAAAGGTTTGGCGGACAACGCAAAAACAACATTAAATATGGATGCGGAAACTTTACGTAAAGTATTCCTAGAGTTTGACATGGCGGCTGCTATGCAAGCCTTTATGACAGGTAAAATCAAAGTACAGGGCGATATGTCACAATTAATGGCATTACAAACTGCAAAACCAAGCCAAGAACAAAAAGACTTATTTAAGAAGATTCTTGAGCAATCTGCTTAATTCAAGCGATTTACGCTGTAGCAGGCGAATTTCCCGCTATAGTACAAAAAAGCCTAGCTGAAGTATCAACTAGGCTTTTTTATGCACTGCAGCTTTAACAGCGCATTATTCATGTTTGAATTGCAGCTGATATACACTGCAACTCAATCACGCGAGGTAAATTTTAGATATTCACCAATTGCGGTGTGGTCTTAATATGCTCAAGGTAGGCGCGAATACGAGTCACATATTGCACTGCTTGACGATAACGACCGTTGCTCGCTTTGTTACGGTCTAAATACGCATATAGGTTAACCCAATTGTTCGGGTTTTTGCCTTGTGAGCGAATACGCTTCTGAATTTGACTGACTGCACCAGGACCCATGTTATAAGCGACTAGGGCATACCAGTTACGATCAGGAAATGGAATATGCTCATAACGGCTCAGCATTTGGTCATAATACTTAGCACCACCCTGAATACTTTGTGCAGGATCGGTACGGTTGCTTACGCCCATCGCTTTGGCTGTATTATTGGTCAGCATCATAATACCGCGCACACCTGTTGGCGAAACCGAGTTGGGTTTGAGGTAAGATTCCTGATAACCAATTGCCGCCAAAAGATGCCAGTCTAAATCGTACTGCGTGGCAGTCTTTTTAAAGTTGGCCTTATATAAAGGTAAACGATTACGCAAATCCCGCTGGATCACATCCCACGATTCTTGTTTGACCACATTACGATTATAAAATGAAGCCAATTGGGTAATTGAGCCGTTTTGCTTGCCACGACAAACAAAGTTGCTTGCGGTTTGGCTAAGAGGATCATCTGCGTGTTTAAACACCCAGTTCAGCTCACTATTTAAACCATTACGCTTTAAAGTATTTAAATCGCCGCAACTGGCAGAAAATGCCGTGAGTTGCTGCTTTTCGATGCTTTGGATACTCGACGTGGTCATGGCAAAGTTCGCTTTACCAGAAGACACCCATTTTAAAGCGGTCGCATTGTCGCTTACCGTTTTAAATTCGAGTTTCACATTCATGCTGTCGGCATAGTTACGCACAAGGTCATAACCAAAGCCATGTAAATGTTGTCCATCTTTAAACACTGTGGTTGGATTTTCCACAGACACAACGGTCAATTTGTTCTGATTGACGACGCTGTCAAATTGATGAACGGCTTTGCCTGCGTTAATACTGTGGAATGGGAGAAGAACAGTACTGAAAGCGAGGACTTTGAATGGGAGGCGATTAAAAAATGAGTGAAGGCTAAGCCTAGACCCAGACGTTGAACTACTGTGCATGTTGGCTCCGCTACAAGTAATTTATGCCCTAAAAAGCAAAGGCAACACACCTTAAACTTTTTCAAGTTTGATAAATTCAATAAGGGTTGGGCAGTCATGACGTCATTCAAAATGACTTGGGATTAAAGGGAAAATGTGTAAAATTTATACACAGGTTAAAAAGTGATCAAAACTAAAAGATGTGCGAATAATAAAGATGAAAATTTTGGATGTCAAATTTTGTACATAAATTTTTTGAAAAATGTAACATAAGATATTCATTTCATTGAGAAATAAATTTTATAAATTTTTATTGTGTATAAAAATGCAATAAAATATAGGATTGATGTTAACCAAATGTAAAAAACCGGCTGCAAAAACACCATGAAATCTAACTTAATTACACGTTCTGGACACGATAAACTCGTGGCAGAGTTACAGCATTTGTGGCATGAAGAACGCCCTGAAATCACCAAAAAAGTAAACTGGGCGGCAAGTCTCGGCGATCGCTCTGAAAACGCAGATTACCAATATAACAAACAGCTTTTGCGTAAAATTGACCGTCGGGTACGTTATTTGGGCAAGCGTTTAGAAGAGCTGCGTATTGTCGATTTTGCACCAGAACAAGAGGGTAAAGTATATTTTGGCGCATGGGTCGAAATTGAAAATGAACAAGGCGAGCAAAAGACCTTGAGAATTGTGGGCGTGGATGAAATTTATGATCATCATCCACAACATATTTCGATTGATTCACCTATGGCTAGAGCTTTGTTGTCTAAACAGGTAGATGATGAGGTGGAAGTGCAGACGCCGTTAGGCAAAAAGAGCTGGTTTATTAATTCGATACGCTATGAAAAGCCTGAAATTGCAGAAAATGACTGATTTTTGATTTTATTTTGAACATTTGGATCATAATTTTTAGAAAATATTTGCCAAGCTGAATTTTTCTTTATATGATAGCCGCCATTGGAAGCGTGGCAGAGCGGTTTAATGCACCGGTCTTGAAAACCGACGAGGGTGTGAGTCCTCCGTGAGTTCGAATCTCACCGCTTCCGCCAAATATCAATGACTTAGCCCTGACATACTCAGGGCTTTGTTGTATTTGGGGGTTATGCAAGGTAAGCCTGTAGTAAGCATAATAAAAACTTGGTTTGAGTTTAAATTATTGTTCAAGACTAAATACAATCTCAAATTGGATACCATCCCAAATAGTTAATTCACCGATCCAATTGGTTTTTGCATTAAATCTTTTAGGGTATTGGCTGCCATCTTTGCCATCTAAAATATTTTGAAAATCCGAGCTTTTATCGAGCATAGCTATAATAGGTCTAATTTTTAATTTTTCTTCTAATGCTAGATCAAGGTTTTTCTTAAATTCATTACGTCCATTACCAGACCATCTATCAATACGGTCACGATAAACCTGTTTTCTTTCAGTTGGATGTTTAGATAATAAAGGTTTATGACCCCATAAACTAACAATTAGCTCATTATTAGAGCTAATTGAAGATACTGACCAGTTCGGATTTTTAAGATCAGCATCAAATTTTTTAAACTCAGAAACGATACCCACAATAATACTCATATTCAAATTAATCCTTATTTAAGATATGCTGAACGGCATAAATTACAAGTATTTAAGGTTAATAAATGTCTGATACTCCGACTGTTTGGGGTGTACACATGGGCGTACATGTTGGAACTGAGCCAGTTGAAAAAAATTACATTGGAATTGGCTGGTCAGAGTTAGGTGATTTAAGTCAGATTGATGCTGATAGGGAAGCCTTTAAATTTGCTTTGCAAGCAAAGCAACCTGATTCTTCAATGCCTTCTATCCGAACTCAGGTAGCCACAATTTACAGATTTATGCATGTGGTAAAAACAGGAGATTATGTGGTATACCCATGCAAATCGGATAGATTGGTCTATATTGGTATTATTAGTGGAGATTATGAGAGAGCTAATTCTGAAGACGAAGATGCTTATTTAAATCGTCGTCCTGTAACATGGCTAACACCTAATGGAGTCCCACGTAACAATTTTTCTCAAGTAGCGTTATATGAAATTGGTGCTTACATTACGTTGTTTGAAATTAAGAAAACAGCAGGTGATTTTTTAAATGCTGTAGGTATTGAATACCAAGCTACAATAAATAAAGACCCAATAGTTGAGTTACAAGAGCAAGAATTAGAACAAGAAGAAATACCCGATGATGAAACAGTAACTAAAGTAATTAATGAAACAGCAAAATATTCAACTGAAGATTTTATTATTCGCAGATTACATCAACATTTAAACGGTTATCAGTTTGAAGAATTTGTCGCTCATTTGCTTGAATGCATGGGGTATGTTGCTAGGGTTACTCAGAGGTCGGGTGATGGCGGTGTTGATGTTATTGCTCACAAGGATACACTTGGCTTCGAACCCCCTATTATTAAGGTTCAATGTAAAAAAACTTTAACATCTAATGGCTTACCTGAAATAAATCAACTTTTAGGTACTCTTGAAGATGGCGAATATGCTTTATTTGTTAATCTTGGAAGTTATAGTAAGCTGTCATTAAAAAGTAAACATGTATTCTTTTCCGAATTGGTTTGATACTCTCTCCACCCATTGCTCTATTTTATCAGCTGTCATGACTTGAAAATCTCGCCAATAATATTTCATCTGCTTCCA
>NZ_VOYC01000044.1:0-3230 GCF_013420425.1 Acinetobacter sp. YH01007
TTAACGACTGTTTGGGGTTGTATAGTCAAGTAATTAAGTGCATGTGGTGGATGCCTTGGCAGTCAGAGGCGATGAAAGACGTGATAGCCTGCGAAAAGCTCCGGGGAGGCGGCAAATATCCTTTGATCCGGAGATTTCTGAATGGGGAAACCCACCTACCTTAAGGTAGGTATCGTATGATGAATACATAGTCATACGAAGCGAACGCGGGGAAGTGAAACATCTCAGTACCCGTAGGAAAAGAAATCAATTGAGATTCCCTCAGTAGCGGCGAGCGAAAGGGGAAAAGCCCATTAAGTTATGTGTGTTTTAGTGGAATGCTCTGGGAAGTGCAACCATAGTGGGTGATAGTCCTGTACACGAAAGGGCACACATAATGATGACGAGTAGGGCGAGGCACGTGAAACCTTGTCTGAATATGGGGGGACCATCCTCCAAGGCTAAATACTCCTGACTGACCGATAGTGAACCAGTACCGTGAGGGAAAGGCGAAAAGAACCCCTGTGAGGGGAGTGAAATAGATCCTGAAACCGCATGCATACAAGCAGTGGGAGCCAACTTGTTTGGTGACTGCGTACCTTTTGTATAATGGGTCAGCGACTTATATTCAGTAGCGAGGTTAACCGAATAGGGGAGCCGTAGAGAAATCGAGTCTTAATAGGGCGTATAGTTGCTGGGTATAGACCCGAAACCGGGTGATCTATCCATGAGCAGGTTGAAGGTTGGGTAACACTAACTGGAGGACCGAACCCACTGTCGTTGAAAAGCCAGGGGATGACTTGTGGATAGGGGTGAAAGGCTAATCAAACTCGGTGATAGCTGGTTCTCCCCGAAAGCTATTTAGGTAGCGCCTCGGACGAATACCATTGGGGGTAGAGCACTGTTTCGGCTAGGGGGTCATCCCGACTTACCAAACCGATGCAAACTCCGAATACCAATGAGTACTATCCGGGAGACAGACTGCGGGTGCTAACGTCCGTAGTCAAGAGGAAAACAATCCAGACCGCCAGCTAAGGCCCCAAAATCATAGTTAAGTGGGAAACGATGTGGGAAGGCATAGACAGCTAGGAGGTTGGCTTAGAAGCAGCCACCCTTTAAAGAAAGCGTAATAGCTCACTAGTCGAGTCGGCCTGCGCGGAAGATGTAACGGGGCTAAAACTATGTGCCGAAGCTGCGGATGTATACATTGTATACGTGGTAGGGGAGCGTTCTGTAAGCCGAAGAAGGTGGATTGAGAAGTCTGCTGGAGGTATCAGAAGTGCGAATGCTGACGTGAGTAACGACAAAACGGGTGAAAAACCCGTTCGCTGAAAGACCAAGGGTTCCAGTCCAACGTTAATCGGGGCTGGGTGAGTCGACCCCTAAGGCGAGGCCGAGAGGCGTAGTCGATGGGAAATTGGTTAATATTCCAATACTTCAGTGTAATGCGATGAGAGGACGGAGAAGGTTAAGTCAGCCTGGCGTTGGTAGTCCAGGTGAAAGGAAGTAGGCATGCATCTTAGGCAAATCCGGGGTGCTCTATGCTGAGATCTGATAGCAAGCTGTACTTGTACAGTGAAGTGGCTGATACCCTGCTTCCAGGAAAAGTCTCTAAGCTTCAGTTACACTGGAATCGTACCCGAAACCGACACAGGTGGTCAGGTCGAGTAGACCAAAGCGCTTGAGAGAACTCTGCTGAAGGAACTAGGCAAAATGGTACCGTAACTTCGGGAGAAGGTACGCTGTTGATGGTGATAGGACTCGCTCCTTGAGCTGTCGACAGCCTCAGAAACCAGGCCGCTGCAACTGTTTATTAAAAACATAGCACTCTGCAAACACGAAAGTGGACGTATAGGGTGTGATGCCTGCCCGGTGCTGGAAGGTTAATTGATGGGGTTAGCGTAAGCGAAGCTCTTGATCGAAGCCCCAGTAAACGGCGGCCGTAACTATAACGGTCCTAAGGTAGCGAAATTCCTTGTCGGGTAAGTTCCGACCTGCACGAATGGCATAATGATGGCGGCGCTGTCTCCAGCAGAGGCTCAGTGAAATCGAATTCGCCGTGAAGATGCGGTGTACCCGCGGCTAGACGGAAAGACCCCGTGAACCTTTACTGCAGCTTGACATTGAACTTTGACCTTACTTGTGTAGGATAGGTGGGAGGCTTTGAAACTTGGACGCTAGTCCGAGTGGAGCCGTCCTTGAAATACCACCCTGGTAATGTTGAGGTTCTAACTCTGTCCCGTTATCCGGGACGAGGACCATGTCTGGTGGGTAGTTTGACTGGGGCGGTCTCCTCCTAAAGAGTAACGGAGGAGTACGAAGGTGCGCTCAGCGTGGTCGGAAATCACGCGTAGAGTATAAAGGCAAAAGCGCGCTTAACTGCGAGACCCACAAGTCGAGCAGGTACGAAAGTAGGTCTTAGTGATCCGGTGGTTCTGTATGGAAGGGCCATCGCTCAACGGATAAAAGGTACTCTGGGGATAACAGGCTGATACCGCCCAAGAGTTCATATCGACGGCGGTGTTTGGCACCTCGATGTCGGCTCATCTCATCCTGGGGCTGAAGCAGGTCCCAAGGGTATGGCTGTTCGCCATTTAAAGAGGTACGCGAGCTGGGTTTAGAACGTCGTGAGACAGTTCGGTCCCTATCTACCGTGGGCGCTGGAAATTTGAGAGGATCTGCTCCTAGTACGAGAGGACCAGAGTGGACGAACCTCTGGTGTACCGGTTGTGACGCCAGTCGCATCGCCGGGTAGCTATGTTCGGAAGGGATAACCGCTGAAAGCATCTAAGCGGGAAGCCTACCTCAAGATAAGATTTCCCCGAGGCTTTATGCCTCCTAAAGAGCCGTTGAAGACTACGACGTTGATAGGTTGGATGTGGAAGCATAGCGATATGTGAAGCTGACCAATACTAATTGCTCGTGAGGCTTGACTATACAACACCCAAACAGTTGGGGTTGTATGCTCAATCGATTCAAATCCAATCAGTCAATTCAGACTGATCTTGATTTAGTTAACGCTAAACAATAAAATTCAGACCCAATACAGCCCAATCTGTTACAGATTCGGAAAACGCAGTGCATCACTATCGTGAGTAAGACCAATGCAAGTCTCCGTAAACAGTTGTGCTGGCGACCATAGCAAGAGTGAACCACCTGATCCCTTCCCGAACTCAGAAGTGAAACCTCTTCGCGCTGATGGTAGTGTGGGGTTACCCATGTGAGAGTAAGTCATCGCCAGCTCATTATTC
>NZ_VOYC01000045.1:0-1940 GCF_013420425.1 Acinetobacter sp. YH01007
GCCAGGCCTCAGCATTTTATTATGGTGATCCCCTGGGCGAAATGCGCCTGGTAAGCAGAGTTTTTGAAATGTAAGGCCTTTGAATAAGACAAAAGGCTGCCTCATCGCTAACTTTGCAACAGTGCCATTTTAAGCGTTATGCTAAGCCCAGGAAGCCGCAGGATCTTTTGAACCACAACTGCATTAACGTCCGCTATTCTGATACGAGTGGATTGTACGCCTGGGAATTCGAGAAAGATGCTCAGAAATTCAGTCTGAAAGTCAAAGGGCAATATATTGCGAACAGCACGATTCATCAGCTCGATGCAGCATTAGACGGGCTGGGGATTGCCTATATTCCCGAGTATGTTGCAGATGGATATATCAAAAGCGGCAAGCTGATTGCTGTTCTGACCGAGTGGTGTCCATATTTTGACGGCTACCATATTTATTATCCTCACCGCCGACAGGATTCTCCTGCGTTTATGGCTTTTCTGCAAGTTTTGCGTGACAGGTACAATAATGGAATAAGATAAATTTATGAGTAAAGGATTATGTCCACGATAAGCACCTGGGTCGATTCCTGGGAGGCGGCCATGAGGGTAGGGAAGCGCCGTCCCGTCAAGTCAGCGTAATGCTCTGCCAGTGTTACAACCAATTAACCAATTCTGATTAGAAAAACTCATCGAGCATCAAATGAAACTGCAATTTATTCATATCAGGATTATCAATACCATATTTTTGAAAAAGCCGTTTCTGTAATGAAGGAGAAAACTCACCGAGGCAGTTCCATAGGATGGCAAGATCCTGGTATCGGTCTGCGATTCCGACTCGTCCAACATCAATACAACCTATTAATTTCCCCTCGTCAAAAATAAGGTTATCAAGTGAGAAATCACCATGAGTGACGACTGAATCCGGTGAGAATGGCAAAAGCTTATGCATTTCTTTCCAGACTTGTTCAACAGGCCAGCCATTACGCTCGTCATCAAAATCACTCGCATCAACCAAACCGTTATTCATTCGTGATTGCGCCTGAGCGAGACGAAATGCGCGATCGCTGTTAAAAGGACAATTACAAACAGGAATCGAATGCAACCGGCGCAGGAACGCTGCCAGCGCATCAACAATATTTTCACCTGAATCAGGATATTCTTCTAATACCTGGAATGCTGTTTTCCCGGGGATCGCAGTGGTGAGTAACCATGCATCATCAGGAGTACGGATAAAATGCTTGATGGTCGGAAGAGGCATAAATGCCGTCAGCCAGTTTAGTCTGACCATCTCATCTGTAACATCATTGGCAACGCTACCTTTGCCATGTTTCAGAAACAACTCTGGCGCATCGGGCTTCCCATACAATCGATAGATTGTCGCACCTGATTGCCCGACATTATCGCGAGCCCATCTATACCCATATAAATCAGCATCCAGGTTGGAATTTAATCGCGGCCTCGAGCAAGACGTTTCCCGTTGAATATGGCTCATAACACCCCTTGTATTACTGTTTATGTAAGCAGACAGTTTTATTGTTCATGATGATATATTTTTATCGGCACTGTTGCAAATAGTCGGTGGTGATAAACTTATCATCCCCTTTTGCTGATGGAGCTGCACATGAACCCATTCAAAGGCCGGCATTTTCAGCGTGACATCATTCTGTGGGCCGTACGCTGGTACTGCAAATACGGCATCAGTTACCGTGAGCTGCAGGAGATGCTGGCTGAACGCGGAGTGAATGTCGATCACTCCACGATTTACCGCTGGGTTCAGCGTTATGCGCCTGAAATGGAAAAACGGCTGCGCTGGTACTGGCGTAACCCTTCCGATCTTTGCCCGTGGCACATGGATGAAACCTACGTGAAGGTCAATGGCCGCTGGGCGTATCTGTACCGGGCCGTCGACAGCCGGGGCCGCACTGTCGATTTTTATCTCTCCTCCCGTCGTAACAGCAAAGCTGC
>NZ_VOYC01000046.1:0-1280 GCF_013420425.1 Acinetobacter sp. YH01007
CCCGTCAAATTACCCGGTTATTGCAGAAGCTCAATCAAGATGGTGTTTCAGGTCTGGCTCATGCCAGTCGTGGTCAACCTGGCCATCGTCGCCATGATGACTTGTTAAAAGCAAAGTGCCTTTCCATTATTTCTGAACATCTGCTGGGCTTTGGGCCCACCTTGGCGCATGAGAAGCTCAGCAGCATGTTTGAGCTGAATATTCCTGTGGAAACAGTTCGTCGCTGGATGACTGCCAATGAGCTCTGGATTCCGCGATCCAAGCGTCTGAAACGTCCATATCAGCCTAGATATAACCGTGATTGCTTCGGTGAACTGATCCAGATTGATGGCTCCTATCATGACTGGTTTGAAGGACGATCCGCCAAATGCTGTTTGCTGGTTTATATCGATGACGCCACTGGAAAGCTGTTGCATCTGCGCTTTTGTGAGGCTGAAACGACCTTCGACTATATGCTTTCCACGAGAGCCTACATTAAGCAATATGGCAAGCCTTTGGCCTTTTATAGCGATAAACACTCAGTATTCCGAGTGAATCAGAAATCGAGCCAAGACAGCAAGATCACGCAATTTGGGCGGATTCTGAATGAGTTAAACATCGATATTATTTTTGCCAACTCACCACAGGCCAAAGGACGTGTGGAACGTGCTAACAGGACACTTCAGGATCGTCTGATCAAAGAGATGCGTCTGGAAGGCATCAGTTCGATTGCTGAAGCCAATGCTTGGCTACCCTGCTTCATTGAGCAGTTCAATCAGAAGTTCGCCAAGTGTGCGCGTAACTCAAAGAATTTACATCGACCATTAACCGAATCTGATCTTGAACTGGATGATATTTTTACCTGGCAGGAACCACGTAAGGTCACCAAGAATCTAACCCTGACGTATGACAAATGTATTTATATGCTTGAACCGACTGAATTGAACCAGAAATTAGTTGGACAATACATTTCATTTCTGGAGTACCCGGATGGCACTGTTGCGATCATGTATGAAGGACGGAAGATCAACTACAGTATCTTCAATAAACTGACTGGACTGCAGCAGAATGAAGTGGTTGAGAATAAACGGTTAGGCGCAGTTCTGGCCCATATCCAACAACAGCATGAAGAGTTGGAAAAACAGAATAAACGTTCCCGTGCCAAGAAAAGTATGCCGAGTCGTAAAGCTCAGAAAGCTAGCAATGAACAAAGAAATTTAAATCCTGTTCTTGACTCTTGCAGTTAAAAACAGGACATTTTAAATGGTTTATCGCATAGACATTTTAATTGGTGAATAACA
>NZ_VOYC01000047.1:0-1227 GCF_013420425.1 Acinetobacter sp. YH01007
ATTTTCTGACTTAAATTTCGCTCAAATAAACTTCGAGTAATTTAAACCAATCAATCAATGAAATATGTTCGATTAATCAATCAGTAAAAATCCACACAAGTTGTTCTTCATAATCTCTTAATGATCTCAACTTCTACCTCGTCAGTAGAAATTTTAACGCAAAAAATTCTCTACAACTTAACCCTGTGAGCTAAGTTTGTAGGCTGTTTCGCGTCGGGATGAGTGCATTATAGGGCAATTTCCTACACGTGCAAGTGCTTTTAACTGCTTGTTTTCACGAGTGTTGGATTTTTACGCACTATTTTGGTTCAAAAACACACAAAACTCGCACTAACCCTATAATTTTAAATTAAAAATATGTTTTTCATATTTTTGCAATCTAAATCCGCTTATTTTGTTGGGGCAGCCTCTTTCACTTTCACACTGAGTATTTTTACCGCTTGTTTCGGTACATTTTGATGCATGCCATAGTTGCCTGTTGGTACTTTTACAATTTTATCGACAACATCCATACCTTTAGTGACTTGACCAAATACCGCATAGCCTGCGTTACGTGGACTTCGATTTAAGAAATCGTTATCTACCACATTAATAAAGAATTGGCTGCTGGCAGAATCAGGATGATTCATACGTGCCATCGCCAAGGTACCACGGGTATTTTTCAATCCATTACTTGATTCATTACGAATGGTCGCTTTGGTTGGCTTTTCTTGCATATTGGCATCCATACCACCGCCTTGCACCATAAAGCCTGGGATAACACGATGGAAGATCGTACCGTTATAGAAGTTTGACTTGGCATAATTTTCAAAGTTCTTTGCAGAAACTGGGGCTTTGTCATTAAACAGTTCGATTTCAATATTGCCCATGCTGGTTGTCATTTCTACCACGGTGTTGGCTGCCATCGTATTGAAGCTGATAAGCATTGCTGCCATGGTAAACACACTTTGTTTTAACATTTGCTGACCAATCCATCTGTGTTGTATTTGCATTGCATCTATATTAACCCGAATTACGGATAAGAAAAGCCCTTGAAAAAAAGGTAGTTAGAGCCATTTAGAAAGTTACGACACAACCCAAAGGCTCTAACTACCATGTATGATTTTACAGAAATTTTTTGTATTGTTGATGATTTTTTCAAAAAAT
This sequence comes from Acinetobacter sp. YH01007, assembly GCF_013420425.1. Classification (NCBI taxonomy): domain Bacteria; kingdom Pseudomonadati; phylum Pseudomonadota; class Gammaproteobacteria; order Moraxellales; family Moraxellaceae; genus Acinetobacter; species Acinetobacter sp. YH01007. Next base: position 1,147 of record NZ_VOYC01000047.1, read on the forward strand.
TTGAACCCATCTATTGGCAATTTCTCAAGCAAGAAAACAAACGTCAACGTATCAGACAAGCAACGCTATCTTTATCAGAAA
>NZ_VOYC01000048.1:0-1213 GCF_013420425.1 Acinetobacter sp. YH01007
ACTGGCAGTACTTTTATAATCATGAACGACCTCATATGTCAGTAAATGGTTGTCCACCTATTTTTAAACAATAACAAGGCTTTAGATTTTCTACCCATTAATTCAATTAAAAATGGGGGTATTACCTAAGTTTTCTAATAAAAGATCTAAATACGTATCTTTCATCAATTGAGATTCATTGTTATTCAATATATTGTAGGTTGAAAGTATCAAATGTGAAAGTTGAGGATCAGAACGTAGGGTTGATTCGATAGCAAGTTCGATAGGCTCATTAAATATTCCTTCATAGCTTTTTTTTAACCATGCTGGATCTAAATGCATCATTTTATAAGTGAAGCCGAGAGGATCTGGTGCATTACCATCATGAACTTCTTCAGGTTCAAGCATGAAAGTTTGACCTTGATAGCTATCAATAATTTTTTTTCTACAATTGAATTGTTGATGTCCTAACTCTGTTACCCCTATAAGATAACTTGAGTGTAGATGAGGATCGTATGCAAAGCCTTTGAAGTGGGCATGAATTAGTTCTATACCTGTAGACTTATCCTGTGTGACATTGACCCAATTGCTCATATTTACTTAATTAGTCCTAATGGATTTAGCTTATCAAAAATTATCTAATGAAGAAATTCTAAAATTAACATAATACACCTTATACAAAATGCCCTTGTAAGCCCTTAATCAAGGGCATTTTTAGTCTCTACTTAACATAAAATTTTGGTGGTGCTTCAAAAAGTATGCTGCCTTTAAATGAAGCCATTATTGATGTAAAAGAAAAGAAGGCTAAATCAAAAGCTTTAAAATGGTTTTCAAGCTTTTTTGAAAAATTACAGCTTCTTCTGAAGCTACGCCTAATTCTATGCCTTATTTTGCAATTATTGCCTTCAATACCTACAGTAAAAAATTTACCAATACTTTGCTTACCATTTTTAAAAGCAGTGATGAAACTGTCCCAATGATCACTTGCAATTCGGGTGTAGTGAATATCTAATTGTTTAAGCTTTGTCTTCAATTGTTAGACTGTAGCTAAATCTCGTTTACCCCAAACATAAGCAACAATTTCACCTGTTTCTCGATGATAGGCGTAAATAAGCCATTGTTTATTCTTTTTATTTCCAACAAAATTCCAGAACTCATCTACTTCGAGAGATTCATAATGACTTTGCTGAGGCTGAATTTCATAGGTTGATTCAGTTAAAGTACGTAAAACTTT
>NZ_VOYC01000049.1:0-1180 GCF_013420425.1 Acinetobacter sp. YH01007
TTGATATGTTGGTGTCTATGTCGGATAAAGAACTTAAACGATTGTCGGTCGTGCAGGAAATCTGCGATCAACGCATAACTCAATCCCAGGCTGCTCAGCTACTTCATATTTCAGAACGTCAGATCAGACGCTTACTGCAGAAATACAAAGCTCAAGGTCCCGCTGCATTAGCCCATGCCGGTCGTGGCCAAATCAGCAATTCCAAACTTCCTGAAGAACTCAGACTCAAGTGCCTCAATATTGTTTCTGACCAACTCCATGGTTTCGGACCCACTTTAGCGCATGAAAAGCTCACCACCGTACATGGATTCGATCTTTCAGTAGAAACCCTGCGTTCCTGGATGATTGCAGCTGACTTATGGATTCCTCGATCCAAGCGCCTGAAACGCCCGTATCAGCCTCGTTACAACCGGGATTGCTTTGGTGAACTGATCCAAATTGATGGCTCATATCATGACTGGTTTGAAGGACGCGCTGCTAAATGCTGTCTGCTGGTGTTTATCGATGATGCTACAGGAAAATTGCAGCATTTACGCTTCTGTGAATCAGAATCAGCCTTTGATTATATGATTTCAACACGCTTGTATGTTGAGCAGCATGGTAAGCCGTTGGCATTTTACAGCGACAAACATTCAGTCTTCAGGGTGAATCAAAGCAGCAAGAAAGACACCAAGATTACCCAGTTTGGACGCGTACTCAGTACCCTGAATATCGATATCATCTTCGCCAATTCACCACAGGCCAAAGGCCGTGTGGAACGTGCCAACAGAACCCTTCAGGACCGTCTGATCAAGGAGATGCGTCTGGAAGGTATCAGCTCGATTGAGCAAGCTAATGCCTGGCTACCCTGCTTCATTGAGCAGTTCAATCAGAAGTTCGCCAAGATGGCTTTTAATCCTAAGGATCTACATCGGCCTATCACTGAAACAGCCGAAGAATTAGATGATATTTTTACTTGGCGTGAACCCCGCAGAGTCACGAATAGCCTGACGATTACTTATGATAAATGCGTATATCTCCTGGAAAACACCGAAGAAAATCAAAGGTTGATCGGTAAGTATCTTGAGTTCCTGGAATACCCGGATGGTACAGTCGCGATTGAATATCAGGGAAGAAAAATCAATTACAGCATCTTCGATAAATTAAGTCAGCTTAACCAGCGAGAGATTGTTGAGAATAA
>NZ_VOYC01000050.1:0-1118 GCF_013420425.1 Acinetobacter sp. YH01007
TCTACTATGTCAAGGCCAGGTAAGGTTCTTCGCGTTGCATCGAATTAAACCACATGCTCCACCGCTTGTGCGGGCCCCCGTCAATTCATTTGAGTTTTAGTCTTGCGACCGTACTCCCCAGGCGGTCTACTTATCGCGTTAGCTGCGCCACTAAAGGATCAAATCCCCCAACGGCTAGTAGACATCGTTTACGGCATGGACTACCAGGGTATCTAATCCTGTTTGCTCCCCATGCTTTCGCACCTCAGTGTCAGTATTAGGCCAGATGGCTGCCTTCGCCATCGGTATTCCTCCAGATCTCTACGCATTTCACCGCTACACCTGGAATTCTACCATCCTCTCCCATACTCTAGCTAACCAGTATCGAATGCAATTCCCAAGTTAAGCTCGGGGATTTCACATTTGACTTAATTAACCACCTACGCGCGCTTTACGCCCAGTAAATCCGATTAACGCTCGCACCCTCTGTATTACCGCGGCTGCTGGCACAGAGTTAGCCGGTGCTTATTCTGCGAGTAACGTCCACTCTTCTCAGGTATTAACCAAGAGAGCCTCCTCCTCGCTTAAAGTGCTTTACAACCAAAAGGCCTTCTTCACACACGCGGCATGGCTGGATCAGGGTTCCCCCCATTGTCCAATATTCCCCACTGCTGCCTCCCGTAGGAGTCTGGGCCGTGTCTCAGTCCCAGTGTGGCGGATCATCCTCTCAGACCCGCTACAGATCGTCGCCTTGGTAGGCCTTTACCCCACCAACTAGCTAATCCGACTTAGGCTCATCTATTAGCGCAAGGTCATAAAGAGCCCCTGCTTTCTCCCGTAGGACGTATGCGGTATTAGCATCCCTTTCGGAATGTTGTCCCCCACTAATAGGCAGATTCCTAAGCATTACTCACCCGTCCGCCGCTAGCTCAGTTACCGAAGCAACCTCGCCCGCTCGACTTGCATGTGTTAAGCCTGCCGCCAGCGTTCAATCTGAGCCATGATCAAACTCTTCAGTTAAAATCATTTTGAAGCTTTAATCTAAACTTCCAAATCTGGCTCATCAATTTTCTGACTTAAATTTCGCTCAAATAAACTTCGAGTAATTTAAACCAATCAATCAATGAAATATGTTCGAT
>NZ_VOYC01000051.1:0-1082 GCF_013420425.1 Acinetobacter sp. YH01007
TAAGCTGTCATTAAAAAGTAAACATGTATTCTTTTCCGAATTGGTTTGATACTCTCTCCACCCATTGCTCTATTTTATCAGCTGTCATGACTTGAAAATCTCGCCAATAATATTTCATCTGCTTCCATACCATCTCGATTCGATTTAACTCAGGGCTATAAGCTGGAATAAAATACAAATTCGTCGAAAAGTTACTTTTAAGTAGCTCTCTGTAATCAGCCATCTTTTTACTTCTATGAATCGAGGCATTATCAACAATAAGAACCAATGGAAGGTTATAAGTCTGTTTTACTTGTTGAGCTATTCCAGTTAAATAGGCATAAAACCAAGTGCTTGTAACTGACTCTTGTAAACAACTTGTCACCAGTTTCCCCGTTGAAAGCAAACACCCCATGACATTAACTCGTTTTAATCTTATTGCATCAACCGCATGAACATCACCTATCTTTGTCCACGCATAGCGGTTATCAGGTGTAGATGAAAACCCTGTTTCATCAACATAACCTAATATAATTTCACCACGTGCCGCTTGCTCTCGTAATTTTTCAATCTGCTGTGTTGCTTGTTCAAATGCAATCGGATCTCTTTTTTTTCAAGCTATGACGGGTACGCTTGAAGACCATACCTGAATCACGTAAAAACTTACGAATGGTTTCAACAGACACGGACACTTCGTATTCTTCATGTAGTTTGACTCGGATTTGTTCTGCATTGAGTGGACTTGTATTGACCCAATCTAGGATTTTCGCCTGATAGTCTGAGATCAATGTATTGGGCCGACCTGAGCGATGACCTTCTTTAATCGATTCAAACTCATACAATTCCCAACGTCGACGTTGTAGCCTTATGGTTTCTGGGATACGTTCTTGTAGAGTGGCAACTTCCGCAACACTTTTACCTTCAGAAAGCCAGAGAATAGTTTGGGCACGTTGTCTTTCACGCCAATGTTTTGCATGCTTGGCCAGAAAAATGAGTCGTTCTCGCTGTTCTAAACTAAGTGGTACAGAAACAATTCGAGGCATGTGTGAACATCTGTTAACTAAAAAAACTTTTTCGCATGATTAGTTATTTTTGTCAACTTA